>SBAY01000102.1 GCA_005239945.1 Nitrospira sp. | reverse complement strand
CCTTAAATTATCCAAAATGGGCTATTTTTCGTTATCGCCTACATATGAAAAAAACTTTGTTAAAAAAACAACATCTTGCAAGTTTGTATTACAGATGAGGATACAAAAAACCTTCCAGTAATTACTTATATTGGAAAGTTCCCCTACCATTCAGAGACAAAAGGAATATACGAGCTTTTAGAGGTTTGCCAGAAGATAAAAGAGGATTTTTTGTTATTATTTGTAGCCAATGGAAAAGAACTAAAGAAGTTCCAGGAAGCAGTGAAAGAAAAAGGATTAGAAGATAAAACACTCTTTTTAAACTTTCTTCCTCCCTGGAAAATTCCATCTATAATCAAAAGATCCACTTGTATAGTAGCACTTGAACGAGAAGACTCTCCTATTATTGAATACCATTCTTCAAATTTAGTAAAAGAAGTAATAGCTACTGGTAAGTGCCTGATTCTGAGTGAGGTGCTTCACAGAAAAGAGACTTATTTAATTGATGGACAAAGTGTACTTGTAGTAAATCCCAAAAACATCGATCAGATTAAAGATACTCTTGAAACACTAATAAAGCACTCAGATAAGGCGGAGAGAATAGGACAAGAAGCTCGTAAGGTTTCTGAAAGAATTGAAAATTTTGACGAATATGTGAATCGTACAATTCAGTTATACGAAAGGATTGTAGTTTAAGGAAGAATTGGAGTCAGAGGGGAATGGCACTAACTTAAGCAGCAATTCCATTGATAGTCCTCTCCCTCATTCTATGCGGGATATTTTCAATATCGGATAATGTTTTTGGTCACGCCTCTTCATTCGTGGTTCAAGTCGATCAGGTCGATATGGAACTTTTGAATAGGCTACTTTCTCAAGCAAATCTTCATAAAGTAATGGTAATATTCAAAAAGGTGCCGTACTCATTTTTAAACTATAAGTGGCTGTTAATCTGAGTGTTGATGAGGTGCTGATTCTCTCTGAATCCTTTTTATGCTTCTTGGCAGCCTTCAATATTAACCAATGTATCAAATTGAAGGCAATGATTCTCGCATGCAACTCTTTGTAAATCCCTTTTTCTGTCTTTGATCTTAAAACATCTGCACTTAGCCATACTCTAAAATTAAAATCGACATCTGGAGGTCTTTTATTTAATTTTTCCTTAAGTTAGTGCCATTCGGATGTGTCCCTCAGTTCTCCTCAGTTCTCCCAGTTCTCCCTAAAACATCGGCTTTTCCCCCTTTAATCTGTGCAATCTGAGGTTTTTTATCTTCTTCTAATTTTTTAATAGTCTCTTCAACCCTTATTACAAAATTCTCAGCTTTATCAATTATTATTTTTGTTTCACTCTTAGGTATCACACGATCTTTTTCCTCTTTCAAAGTCCGTAATGCTACCAGACAACCTTCAATCTCTCCTGCATCTATATATCCTCTATATGTAAATCTCAAGCCAATGGTTGTAGCCTCTTCCCATGATCTAAAAGGTGTATCCTCTGTAGCGCAAATAGCTGCTCTTGCAGCATGATACATAGCATATCGTGCATTTAAAGCCGCTTTAAAATACTTGCCAACTTCAAATAATTCTTTCGCTTTTCTCAGTCTTAATCTACTAACAGATAATCGCTTAAAATCTTTTTTCTTTGGCTCTTTGGGTTTAGTTACTATAACCACCCGTTCATCCCTTACCTTCGGTGTTTCAATCTGACTTATATCTGGAGTTTCTTTCTTTAATGCAAATATCTCTGGACTTTCCGCTTGATAATCGTCAATTAGAGATAACACCTGTGAAGTGATGAAATGCATCACAATCTCTTCAGTAGTAAAGCCTAAATCTACCAATGTATCACCTAACATCTTACTTGTCTTAGTTTGTTCATTTAATACTTGTTGAAGTTGTTCATTGGTTATTATCCCTTCCTTAACTAATACTTCACCAATTAAAGGCATCTTTATATCCCCTCTTTAGAAAATTTTGTTGGATCTTCGTAGGACCTGATTACTATCTCACCTTCCTCTGCGATAAAGGTAACATATTTATATGGCTCTTTTACAAATAGTATTGCAGAACTGATGCATATCTTTACTCCAGGATAGACTACTTCGGAGGCACAAATTTTACCAAATGTCTTTTGAAAAAATTGCTTTTTTATGCTTGATAATTTCTCTGGTGCACCACGTAATCTCGTCACTAACTGACCTTGTTCTTTAAGATGGCTACTAAGTAGTTGCATTCTCTCTGGAGAGAAGTCTTGTCCTAATCGTGTTTTTTGTTTAAGCAAAGTAGCTACTTCAAGTTGCAATTTTTTAAGCCGCTCTTTGTCTTGATCTACCTGTTCTGCTAAAGACATAACCTCAGTTCTAATGTTTGGAGCTACGCCCACCTCAATAGAAGTTTTAACCTCTGACCAGGAACCAATCTTTTTAGCATACACCCCTCTTCCTGCCAATACCCGTCCACCTAAAATAGTCCCTTCGCGATCAGTAGCTATCACCCTTTTAGCAGCTCTTATATTGCTATGTAAAATTGATCCACTAACTATAATATCTTCATTGGCTTCTAATGTACAACTTTCAGCAAATTTAGTAATAATATTCTTACCGGCTTTAACTCGTGCTGCACCCCTTCCTATTACACCATTTTTAATCAGCACATTTCCACCTGCCTCAATGTACGCACTTTCTACTGAGCCTCCAACCTGAATATCACCACTTGCCTTGACCTTAAATCCACCTTTTACACTACCACTTATAATTACTGTACCTACATAGTCAATATTTCCTGTTTTGAAATCAACATCTTTTGTCACAGTGTAAAGATGTTCTACCTCTATCCGTCCTTCTATCCAATTTACATGTCCAGCAACTTTAGAAGTCAGTATTAGCTCATCCGATGACAGTTCTGTATTCTTTCCAGCAGGAATATGTACATCTAATCCTCTCTTAGCCTTTATCTCTTTACCGGTAACTGTCCTGCCTGGAGTGCCTTCAGTAGGAGGCGTTTTAACTGCTAATACCTGTCCTGGGGTAACATTCTGAATCAAGCCAAGTTCATGGAAGTCAACTTTGCCAAATTCATCCTCTTTAAATTGAATTTGTGTCCTTTTCTTAAATTTACCCTCAATTCTTGCATTAATTCCATTTACAGGCATTCGCCCCTGGGCAACTAAGATAGCTCTATCAAGGTCTTTTTTCTCTATTGCCTCACGAATTATTCTATCATTAATACCAAATATAACGCTTTTTTTAGCTAACTCCTCTTTAACATCCATTAATTTTACAGATTCAGCACCTGAAGTAGGTGAGATAATAGTTAGATAGGCATTCATTTCATCTTTTGGTATTTTTACTATACATTTGGGAGGTACCTTTTTCTCCACATCCCGTTTACCAATTACAACAGGCTTGCCAGAACTTTCCTCAACCTCTATTTTGACTAAGTTAAGATTAATATCAGTAATCTCTAATGCATTAATTTGAGCTATCACATCGTCAATATTTACCTTCTTACCTTTTCCTTTAGGAGGGTGTACTGTGAGTAGTATCCCTTGCGGTAGGATATTAACATTAAAAAATCCATCTAAGTCAAAATGTACATTTTCATTCAACTGATAGGAATTTGCTTTTGGGTTATTACCTTCACTTTTGCTCATTCTGGGGACATTTTACCACAAAAGTTTAAGGAATGTCAACAAGAATTTTTGCTCCACCATCAAAAGAGTCAAAAAACCGTACAAACCTGGCTATGAATTCCAGCACATCTAAATTCTCTTATATTAAATCCACAATATCATTAAGTCCAATATTTTCTCTGCTTGCAAATGGCTCTCCATAATCTTTTTTTATCAGGCTGCCAAAATATTCACCCTGTTTTCTTAGATAATCAAAGACAAAGGAATTCCTTTTGTTATCTATAAACTGGGATTTATACGCATGAAGAGCCTCCATTTTTTTATGGAAATCCTCACTAACATCAATGATAAAAGATGGATTGATATTTAATCGCCAGTGAATAGCATAAAAGTAATATATTTTTGCTACTTCCCAGGGCCGTCCTGGAATTTGGGTCTGAGTAAGTTTACTATAAAAGGCTGCTGACTCGGTTAATTTAGAAGCCGCTGTATGGTCAGGATGTTTATCTATTCCAAATTGACAAAAGATAATCTCTGGCTTTATCTTTCTAATATAACCTGCTAATTCTTCCCTTGCCTCAATGGTATCCTGTAGGTATCTATTAGGCAAATCAAGGGTAATCCTTTGCGTTATGCCCAGAATTTTTGCACTTTCAAGGCTTTCTTCTTTTCTCTTTTCTTTTGAGCCGCAAGGTGTTGGTTCTCCATCGGTTAAATCAATAATACTCACCTGATGCCCTGATCTTACCAATTTAACTATAGTTGCTCCCATTCCCAGTTCTACATCATTAGGGTGTGCCCCTACGGCTAAGATGTTTGACATTTGAAATCTCCTTTTTTATTACATCTAAGTAATATTTTAGCCTTGCCTCTTTTGATTCAAAACTTCCTTTAAAATCTCTATTATTAGATTTATATATCAAAGGCACAGGAATTTCTTTGACAGTAAGTCCTGCATTTGCGGCTTGTATCCATAGTTGAAGTGGCATTCCATAACCGTGTTCTGTAAGATTAAGTTTTTTAAGTACCTCTGCTTTATAACCTTTAAATCCACAAAATGAATCAGTAATATTATATTTAGTATATTTACATATCAGTTGAGTAATGTGTCTATTTATCTCTACCCTATCTTTTGGAGCCTCACCAAAATGTGGAGATGTGGGTAAATATCGACTTCCAGAAACTATATCAAAATTTTTTAGCTCTTCAAAAAATGCAGGGATATATTCAGGTTCATGCTGAGCATCACAATCGATAGTTACTAAGTAAGGGTAATTATTTTTGATGGCACATTCAAATCCATCGATGAGTGATTTACCATATCCTTGATTTGTTTCGTGTCTAATCAAGAAATCTATCTTCTTATGCTTTAATATGTTAAAGGTATTATCTGTTGACCCATCATCAACAACAAGAATATCAATATCTGGAAGACTTTCTAATACCTCAAGGATATAAGCCTCTTCATTAAAAACAGGTAGAATTAGTAATTTCTCTCTCATATCTTTTCCATAGTTAGTATTATAATGTTAGTATTATAATCTACTTTTTTATAAAATGCAACTATTTATTGACAATTTATCCATTATTCTGTACAATAAAAGGTTAAAAAAGGGAAGATATGCCACAAAGTCACTAAGACACAAAGAATTAGCATTGAGCAAAGAGCACGGAGCAGGGAAATTCTTTTTTCTCCAGGCTCTATGCTCCAGGCTCAAAGCTCTCTCTTTGTGTTTTTGTGGCTAAAAAAATGTGTGTAAAGGAGTGGGGGTTAGATTATGGGGGAAAGTCAAGAAAAATGATTACATAATTTGCTGAAGTATCAGCAGCTTATGAATTTTGCAGAAGTCTAAATTATTGAACAATGGAGGGTTATCTAATTTGAATAAAAAGGCATTGGTGCTCTTTTCCGGTGGGTTAGATTCTACATTAGCGATTAAGGTTTTAGTCGAGCAAGGCATAGAGGTTGTCGGCATAACCTTTATTACCCCTTTTACTCATCCATCCCTTGAGGGGGCTAAAGAACTTAATATCCCTTTAAAAATAGTTCATCTGGGTGAGGAATACCTTGAAATAGTCAGGTCACCTAAGTACGGCTATGGCAAAAATATGAATCCTTGCATCGATTGTAAAATATTTATGCTTAAAAAAGCCAAGGACTATATGGTTGAGGTAGGGGCAGAATTTATAGCCACAGGTGAGGTGTTAGGTGAGCGTCCAAAGTCTCAGAAAAAAGATGCCTTCTGGATAATCGAGCGGGACTCTGACTTAAAAGGACTTCTTTTAAGACCACTATCGGCAAAACTTCTTCCGGCAACCATGGTCGAAGAAAAAGGGTGGGTGAACCGTGAGAAATTATTGAATATTCAAGGCCGTTCCCGGAAACCACAGATGGCTTTAGCTAAAGAATTCGGAATTACCACTTATGAAACCCCGGCCGGAGGTTGTTTATTAACCGACCCTATCTTTTCCAGGAAACTTAAGGACCTGTTGACCTGCCTCAAAGACGATACCTCTCTTAACGATATTCAACTCTTAAAATTCGGTCGGCACTTTCGATTATCGCCAAAGACCAAAATAATTGTGGGCCGGGATGACGAAGAGAATAAAAAGTTGCTCGAATTAGCCCAAGGGGATGATACCCTTTTCAAGGTAGTGAATTTTCCAGGACCAATTACTATTCTCCGGGGAGAGATAACTCAGGAATATTTAGATTTAACTGCTCGGATAACCGCCAGATATTCAAAGGCAAAGGAAGAGGCTATAGTTGCAGTTGAATATTGGGGATTAACCACACTGGGTAAAAAGACATTGTCCGTTTCACCGATTAAAGACAACGAGTTAGTATCCATCAGGATTTAGGAGACAAAGAAGTAATGCCTTAGTTATCAGTTAATACCAAATGAAATTTTGGATTTTGGATTTTCGATTTTGGATTGAGGAATCTTAATATCTTTAATCCAAAATCGAAAATCCAAAATCCAAAATTGTAATCGTAATCTGATAACTGATGGCTTACCAACCGGTAACTGAGGCATGATGCAAAGAAGAGGTGGTTATTGGTCTACTCCCGGCTACCTTCAATCCTGCCTTCATCTTCCTTTTAAATTCCCCAAATGACCTGACCTTAAGTAACTCTTTTATGATATAAGTTGGGCGAGTATAAAAGCCTTTATAGGTGTAATCGATTAATTCAAGTAATTCGGTTTGGGTCAGGTTTTCCTGCCAATAATGAGGTTGAAAGTCCGGCGTGGGATTTTGAGCAAATTGCTGCCAGTAATCGTTTTTTATAATTCCTTGCTCAAGCCCCCTTTTGTAAATAGCCGTTGCCGGAAATGGGGTGGTGATGGTTATGTGGACAAAATCGGGATTTAGCTCTTTGGCAAATTTGATGGTTTGCAAAATATCCTCTTTGGTCTCTGTCGGTGAGCCAATCATAAAGTAAGCTAAGGTAGAGATACCTGCCTTTTTAGTCATTTGGAAGGCCGCCTTTACCTGATCGAGTGTAATTCCCTTACTTAAGACCTTGAGTATTTTTTCGGTTCCAGCCTCGACACCATAATGGATTCTTTCACAATGAGCCTGTTTTAACCTTTTGAGCATTTCTTCATCAATCGTATCTACCCTTGTCCGAATGTCCCAACCAATATCTAATTTTTTAGCTAAAATTTCATGGCAAATATCCAATACCCGCTGGCGGTCAACAGAAAAGGTATCGTCATAGACCAAAAACTCATTAATGCCAAGTTTGGTGCACTCCTCCATCTCACCAACGACATATTTAGCTGAATGAGCCCTGAATCGCTTCCCAAGATGTGGTCTGGAACAGAAGGTGCATTTGTAAGGACAACCACGACTGGTAATCATTGTCGTTATAGGTTTTCGTTTGGCAATCAAGGAGGAGTATTTTGTGTAGGGGACAAGGTGTCTTGCTGGAAACGGTAATTCATCTAAATTGCTAATGAAATTCCGCAGACCGGTATTGATTATCTGTCCATCGGATTTAAAGACTAACCCGGGTATCTCCTTTAATTTTTCCACCAAATGGATGTTATCCACCAATTCTACAAAAGTAACCTCTCCCTCGCCTAAGACTAAAAAATCCACCTGCGGCAGAGAAATTGTTTCAGAGGGGTAAATGTACACATGCGGACCACCTAAGACAACCTTGATTTCCGAAGAGATATCTTTGGCAAGATTAGCGATTTTAAGCACATCAAGCAAGGTAAATGTCATGGCAGTAATGCCGACAACATCGGGTTTTATCTGCCTGATTTTAGCCGCTAACCCCTCATAACCTATTTCCTCTACCTGTGTATCTATCACCTCTACTTGATGAGAGGTATGTTTCTCCAGATAACCGGCTAGGTAGAGTAATCCTAAGGGTGGATTATACCCGCGTTCTTCATCGATGATAGAAGGGTTATTCCCTTTTAATGTATTTTCTGCCGGTGGATTGATTAACAATATTTTCATCTCTGGCTTCTCTTATCAACCAAATCTGCCAATAGTCCAATGGCGACTATTTGGACCGCAGACATTAAAATGACGACTACGGTTATATCCATCACCTTACCTAAAACAAACTTACTATACCAAAAGACGAGCATAGCCATTAAGAACAAGGCAATCCCCATGGGAATAAATATCTTCAAGGGATTAAAATACATCACCGTGCGAATGATGAGCTGGATAAAATTATAGGTATCCTGGATGGGTCTTATCTTAGATTTGCCCTGTCGTTTTTGGTAATTAATGGGGATAAATTTTACCAGGTAATCATTGGTGAGCATCGCCAGGGTAATGGTGGTAGTCCAGGAAAAACCATCCGGCAAGAGGTTAAAAAAACTTACGGCTATATCCTTTTTAAAAACCCGCAGACCTGAATTCAAATCAGGTATCTCCACATCGGTTAAATAATTTGCCAGTCGATTCAAAAGGAATTTTGCTGGTCTTCTTAAGCATGGTATATTCTGACTACTTCGTGCCCCGACCACCATATCGTATTCGCCAATATATTTAATTAGTACGGGCAGTTCTGAAACAGGATAGGTACCATCGGCATCGGTAATGACGATGGTCTCATATTTAGCCTTTCTGATGCCTGATTTTAGCGCCGCTCCATAACCTCTATTTTTAGGATGTTGAATTAAGGCTACTTCCTTTTCCCGGACAACTTTAGCCGTATTATCGCCGGAGCCATCATCAACAACGAGCATCTCATACTCATAGCCCTTCATCCTCTCTTTAATCTCGTCAATTAAAGCACCAATACCTTTTTCCTCATTGTAGGCGGGGACAATAATGCTTACTTTTGGGGGACAGTTTATTTTCATCGTTTTTCCTGTGATTTCTTGCTAAAATTAGAAATTGGAAATTAGAAATTAGGACTTCTCGTTTTATCTCTTTCCACAATTTCTAATTTCTAATATCGAATTTCATCTTTCTCCTTTTTTGCATTTTTGGTTTTCACCTCCCTAAAAGTAGAGGTAAAGGTAGAGGTAAAGGCCGACTCCTAAAACTAGATAACGCTTTAAACAAGATTATCGTAACTCTCAAAAATTCTAATGAATGATACTTTACCTCTACCTAAATTTCTGATTTATAATGAGCAACTACCTTATTTCTCCCTGTTCTTTTAGCCTCATAAAGGGCATTGTCTGCACACGCAATCAAAACTTTTTGATTGACCGCATCGTTAGGAAATGTGGCTATTCCTACGCTTATAGTTACCGGTAAGGTGGGTTCCAGCCGATATTTATCCTCCGGGGTAAATATATTTTCTTCTACCTCTTTTCTTATTCGTTCCCCTAACAAAAGGGCATTTTCATTGGTGGTTCCTGGAACAATAATGACAAATTCTTCTCCTCCATAACGGGCAATTATATCTGTTTGCCGAATCTGGAAATTCAAGAGCATAGCTAATCGCTGTAATAAAGCATCCCCTTCCTGATGTCCAAAGGTATCATTAAAATCCTTGAAATGATCAATATCTATCATCAGTAAGGATAAAATCTGATTGAGTCTTTTGCATTTTTGTATTTCTTTGGTTAAGGTTTCCTGAAAATAGCGGTAATTATAGAGTCCTGTCAGGCCATCAGTGATAGATAATCTCCTTATTTCTTCATGTAACTGGGCGTTATTTATTGACAGGCTGGCTCGAGAACTAATCAGGATTAAAAATTGGAGTTCATCCTCTTTGAGTTCCATTGGTTGAGAATATCCACAAATAAAAACACCTATCGTTTTTTCCTGAATATTCAAAGGAACCAAAAGCAAAGAAGATATTTTCTTGTTTATCAGGTAAGAGTAATCCTGAAATTCGGGTTTATTCAAATCCTCGATAACTAAAGGCTCATTCGTTTTAATTACCTTCCCTAATAAACTATCTTCTATCTTTCCCCTGTCGGCATAAAAAATTTCTGCCGATAAATTCCCTTTAATTACCTTAAATTTTAATTCCTTGCTTTTTTCATCAACTAAGTTAATTACGGTAAAATCTGTCTTTAAAAATTTCCTGGTCACATCAATAATAATATCCAACTCCTCTTCTAAACTTAAACTTCTACCTATCTTCAAAGAAAGATTATAGATTTCATTCAACATCCTGTTTTTTTTGTCAATTTCTTTTAAATTTCCTTTAAGTCTCTGCAGAAGATTATCAAGTTTTTCCCTTTCCAATTCTAATTCTTCACTTTGAATTTTAATCTCCTGGGAAAAATAAATACTCACCCCTGTGATAGCAAATAGAAGTGGAATTTTACTTAAAAGAGTAGATAAAATTACCCGGTATGATGGTTCGGTTAAAACCCCAATCAAAACATAGAGTAAGGTTATACAGATAGTTATCAGGAAACATTTTATAGGTTTGTAATAGGTTGAGGCAAACATAATGACTATAAAATAAAGCAGGAAGAAATCACTTTGCAGTCCCTCGGTTAAGTAGATAATGCCCGTAATAAAGACAATATCCAGGGTGCTTTCGGCATGACATATCTGGTGGCCTTTACCATTTTTCCATTTGTCCTGCCAGGTGATAAATTTAACTAAAATGTTGTAGATGGCGGCTAAAACAATAAGAAAATAGACTTGAGAATAATCTATTCCTGGTTGTGGAAAAAGTTTAATGACCAATAAAACCAAAAGAATTATCAACCAGCGAGTTTTATTGGCAATTTTTATCATTCGTTGTGGAAAATTCAAATACATTTTTCAACCCTCCTCATATAATTAAAAATTATGAATTAAAAATTGAGGAAAGGAAAAAGAACTTATGATTTTCCCTTTCCTCAATTTTTAATTTTTAATTCATAATTTTTAATTACCCAACCTCCTTTTGTTTTGGTAATCGGAAACTGGTAATCGGTAATCAGGTAAGTATGTTACCCATAACCCATTTCCCTACCTTTCCACCTTCTTCTTACCATTATACCATATTTTTTTCTATTGTCAATGACTAATTTTAATTGACATATCATTAAACTTATGGTATAGTTAGTTATTATGTGGTATTGTCAGAAGTAAGGGAGGAGGGAATAAGGTAATCGGTAACAACCGATTATTGCGTTTTCCTTACCGAGAACCTATTTTGTAAGCGTTCAGCCACTAAGGCACAAAGACACAAAGGAATAATAAATTAGTAGGCTGGTGGTCTGTTGCCTGGTAGTCTACTGGCATATGATTTACAAACTACCAAACGAGCAGACCCCAGTTATTTCTGTAATCTTGGTGTCTTAGTGTCTTGGTGGCGTGAACGGTTACCCTATTTTATTCTGCAATCAGGCTTGCCTGGTAGAGGTGTAACCGTTCAGGTAGATAGACTGTAGGCATTCAGGCTGTAGGGCGGAAGTATGTGAGATGATATGAAACTCAGGGATTTGATAACCACGGTTTTGATTACGACTCAAAAACATGGGAAACGAGAAGATTTTGGGTGGACAATACTCAATAGCTAACAGTCTACAGCCTATAGCCTAAACAACCTGAACGGTGACGTAGAGGTAAAGATGAGAGTATATAGTCCAGGTAGAAGGAAAAGTATTTATCGAAGTAAGCCCCAGGGACATAAATTTATTATAAAAATAATCTTCCTGCTTATCTTCGTTATCCTTATCTTTTTAGGTATAAGTAGAAGTCCTGCCCCCCAGGAAGATACAATTTTAAAGTATAAAAGGATATTAGAGAAGGACCCGGCTAATATTGAGGCATATATTTCCTTAGGGGAGGATTGTTATCAGAAGGCATTAGAGGCGGAACTCAAAAAGGATGAGGAAGAAACATATAGTTTATTAAAGGAGAGTATTAAATATTATCAAAATGCCATTAAACTGGATGAAGGTGGAAAGATTTCACCTCAAAGTCGGTATCACCTGGGGATAGCCTATTTTAAGTTAAGTAAATATTCAAATAATAAAGATTATTATGCCCAGGCTGAAGATGAATTAAAAAAATCATTACAAGCGAAATTCGAGACAGCGGAGACACATATTTATTTAGGGCATATCTACTTTAAAAAAGGGTTATTCGATGATGCCATCGATGAATATATGCGAGCCAAGGCAATCAATCCAAATGATGTTGCCGCCTGGTATAACTTAGGCTGGGTATATAAGGTAAAAGGAATGCCCAGTAATGCTATTGTGGCCTTCCGTAATGCGGTGACGATACCCAATTTAGATAAAGACCTTAACATTAAAATTTTGGCGGTATTGGGGGAGATTTATTATCAACAGGGTCTAATAGAACATGCTAAAGATGAATATAAAACCATTCTTAAATTAGATCGTGCCTCAGAAATAGCCCATTATCAATTAGGTAAGATTTATAAAAAACAAGGGGATTTAGAATTAGCCGCCAGGGAACTAAAGAGTGCGCTAAAGTTAAATCCTAAAAATAAAGAGGCCAGGGCAGAATTAGATGATTTAGAGAAAAAGATGAAAAGATTTTAATTGACAACTAACGCTATTTTTGGTATAGTATATCAGGACACAAAATTAAAAATTATGAATTAAAAATTAAAAATTGAGGAATTTTAATTCGTAATTCCTCAATTTTTAATTTTTAATTCATAATTTTTAATTTTTATAAAGAAGGGGTGGTAAATAATGCTATTTAATAACTTACTTGGTTTGTTTTCCAATGATATTGGTATAGACTTAGGGACAGCCAATACATTAGTTCATGTAAAAGATGTAGGGATTGTGCTTTCTGAACCATCGGTGGTGGCTATTGATCGAGAATCAAGAACCGTTTTAGCTATCGGAGAAGAGGCTAAACGGATGTTAGGTCGCACACCTGGTGATATTATTGCTATTAGACCATTGAGGGATGGGGTAATTGCAGATTTTGAGATTACCGAGCGGATGATTAGACATTTTATTACTAAGGTGCATAATCGCAAGGCATTAGTTCGACCTCGAATTGTCATTGGTGTTCCATCTGGAATAACTGAGGTAGAAAGACGAGCAGTCAGGGAAGCCGCAGAACAGGCTGGGGCAAGAGAGGTATTTTTGATTGAAGAACCTATGGCGGCGGCTATTGGTTCTAATATTCAGGTCTATGAACCGGCTGGAAATATGATTGTCGATATAGGTGGTGGAACAACAGAGGTAGCGGTTATCTCTCTGGGAGGAATGGTGGTCAGTAAATCTATTCGTATTGCCGGCAATGAAATGGATGAGGCATTGATCCAGTATACTAAAAAAACCCATTCACTTTTAATTGGAGAACGCACTGCAGAGGATCTTAAGATTAAAATTGGATCTGCCTATCCCTTACCAGAAGAGCAATCGATGGAAATAAAAGGCCGGGATACGATGACAGGATTACCAAGAACACTTAGAATCACATCAGAAGAGGTTCGCGAGGCATTAAAAGAACCGATTAGTTTTATTGTTGAGGTAGTTAAAACTGCCTTAGAAGAGACCCCTCCGGAACTTGCCTCAGATATTGTTGACCGAGGTATAGTTCTAACAGGGGGTGGGGCTCTATTACGAGAATTAGACAGACTACTTTCTCAAGAAACAAGATTACCTGTTGTCTTATCTGATGACCCATTGCGATGTGTAGTTATTGGAACAGGTAGATATCTGGATGAATTAAGAAATTTACAACGGGCACGAAAAAAAGGGGGGATAAGATGGTCCACTGAATCACTTAGAAAAGGAGAAGAAGGTAGTTAAATAGGGAAGGTAATGGGTTATCGGTAAATACTTACCTGATAACCGATTACCTGTCTACTTGCCCCCGAAGGAGTGAAATGAATTCTGATGACGAGTTTCTTTTGGAGACATGCCAGAACTAATATTGTGATTATTTTGCTTTCTGTTTCTATTCTTTTGATGACTACTCATATCTCTTTGTCCACGGGATATTTAAAACGGGGAATTATGAATGCCTTACTTCCCTTTCAACTCATAGTTTTTCAAATAAAATACGGGATAAAAGACTTCTTCTCAGCCATTAATGAAATTCAATCAGTCAGGCTTGAAAATCGAAAATTCAAAGAGGAAATAAGAAGATTTTCACTTGAACGCAAAGAATGGCAGGAGGCAATAAGTGAAAACAGAAGGCTTAAAAAACTATTGGAATATAAAGACCGTCTTCCGTATCAGAGTATCGCCGCAAGGGTTATTAGCTATGACCCAAGTAACTGGGCTAATACAATTATTATCGATAAGGGCAAAAAAGAGGGGATATATAAATTGGCTCCTGTGGTCACCTATCAGGATGGAAAAGAAGGATTGGTTGGGAGAGTAATCGAAGTAGAAAACCATTCCGCCACAGTTTTACTTCTTAATGACCAGAACAGTATGATTGGTGCTCAAATCCTACGCTCTAAAGAAAAAGGTGTCATAGAAGGGGATAATTATAGATTCGGTAAATTAAAATATCTACCCTATGATGCAGATGTAGTTAAAAATGATATTGTAGTTACCTCAGGAGATGGCGAAGTTTTTCAAAAGGGATTATTTATTGGCTATGTGGTGCATGTGGGATTAAAAGACCGCGGGCTATTCCGTGAAGTGGATATCCTGCCATTCGTTAAATTCTCTAAGTTGGAAGAGGTCCTCGTAGTTATAAACAAAGAACTCCCTTGTGCCTCAGAGCAGGAGAGCGGTAGTCGGTAATCAGGTAGTCAGTAATCGGTAATTAGAAGCAACCGATTATTGTGTTTTCCTTACCGATAACCTGATCACCGATAAGTGATAACCTATTTTATTCATGGTGATGAGGTAATCCATATCTCATATTTTAAAAATGGTAGAGGGAATTATTGAGTGTACTGGATAATTTGGTTAGGTATAATTATCTTAACTTTAGTCATCCAAACGGTTTGTGGTAATATTTTAACTATTTATGAAATAAAACCTGATTTACTGTTGGTTATCATCATCATTTTTTCCTTTAACCACTCCACATTCGAATCAGGATTAATAGGTTTTATTGCGGGAATCTTGCAGGATAGTTCTTCAGGTATTAATTTTGGAATTAATGCCTTTACCAAGTTAATTACTGGTTTGATAACCAGTAATATTAAAAAGGTTTATGCAGAAAATTTGATTTCAATATCCCTGTCGATTTTTATATTTACCCTTATTCAATCCCTATTAATCTTTACATTCCAATCAACCATAAGCATGTTAGGAATTTCCACAATAAATAGATGCCTTTTTATCGCCCTTTATAATACCTTACTGGGGATACTTATCTTTCCTATAATTCGGAAGGTAAAAACAGGGTAAGCGAATTATAGGACTTATATGTTCTATAAGAGTTATAAGTCCTATAAACAATTAATAGGAGAATACTTATGCAAATCGAACCTACTCAAACTGAATTAGAAAACCTTCGGCAAAGACTTGTTCGATTAACTATAATTATCATCATCTCCTTTATGATATTGATTGTTAGAATAAGTTATTTGCAGATAATAAAAGGGGGTTATTATCGGAAGGTATCGGAAAATAATCGCATTCGACTGATACCCATTACTTCCTCCAGGGGGATGATCTATGATAGAAATGGTCAGGTGTTAGCCCAGGATGTCCCTTCATTTGACATCTCGATAATTCAATTAGGACTTTCGGAACAGGAGATATTACAAACCCTGCTCAAGTTAAAAAAGATAGTAGAAATTGATTTAGAAGAGGTCAAGGAGAAAATTTTAGCTAAAAAAAACCGACCGTTTGAGCCAATGATAATTATTCCGGATGTTGACCGCCAGACTTTAACCAGGGTAGCTGAGCGAACCACAGAGTTACCGGGTATTATCATTCAGGTTAATCCAAAACGATATTATCCTTATGGAACTATGAGTGCCCATATCTTAGGCTATCTGGGTGAAATCAGCCGGGAAGAATTGGTAAAAAAACACGCTGAAGGATATAAATATGGTGATTCGATTGGTAAATCAGGGATAGAGGAATATTATGATATATTCTTAAGGGGAAAGGATGGCGGAAAGCAAATCGAGGTTGATGCCAGAGGGAGACAATTGCAGGTTTTAGGTGATATGGAACCTATACCGGGTAATAATTTAGTTTTAACCCTTGACCGTCAATTACAGGAAATAGCCAGTGATGCCCTGGGTGAAAAATCAGGGGCAATTGTCATTATGAATCCTAATAATGGTGAAATATTAGCCATGGTGAGTAAACCGAGTTTTGACCCAAATATCTTCTTAAGACATATGACCCCGCAACAGGCTAATAGGATATTCGCCGATAGACGCTATCCATTACTTAATCGTGGTATTCAGGCATTATATCCCCCGGGTTCTGTTTTTAAGGTTGTTGTAGCGGCCTGTGCCTTAGAGAAGGAAATTATAAAAGAGGACTCTACACATTCCTGTGGTGGTATATACTGGCTGGGAAATCAAAGATTTATTTGCTATCATCGAGAAAAACACGGTGATATGAATATTCTAGATGCCCTGGCTCACTCTTGTAATATCTTTTTCTATCAAGTAGGTTATAAGTTAGGTGCAGATAAAATCTCGAAGTTTGCTATGGAGGTAGGATTAGGCGCTAAGACAGGGATTGATCTTCCCTCCGAAGCCGCAGGGTTAATCCCTACACGTGATTGGAAAAAGAAAAGATATGGAAAATCATGGTATGGTGGAGATACACTTATTCTGAGTATTGGACAGGGGTTTGTTTTAACTACCCCATTACAGTTAGCTCATGTTTTAAGTGTCATTGTCAATGGAGGACATGTCTATACCCCGCGATTAGTCAAACGAATGATAGATTCCTCTGGAAATATAAAGGTATTTAATCCCTGGGTAAAGAAAATTATATCCTTATCACAGCAGACCCAAAAGGTGTTATTTGAAGGGTTAGAGCGTGTTGTGATTAATGGTACCGGACGAAATGCATATCTCCCAAATCTTAGAATAGCCGGCAAAACAGGGACGGTGCAAAATCCTACTGGAGAAGACCATGCCTTATTCTTGTGCTTTGCTCCAGTGGAATCCCCTAAGGTAGTTATTTCGGTTGTTGTCGAACATGGAGGCAAAGGAGGCATAGAGGCTGTCCCGGTAGCCAGAAGAATTTTAGAACAAATAGATTGGTCTATGTTTAAAGAAGAAAAACAAGAAAAAGAGGAATAACGGTGATAATGATTTTGGATTTTGGATTGAGGGGTCTTATATCCTCAATCGAAAATCGAAAATCGAAAATCGAAAATTCCATAAGAGGTAAGATTATGCTCAATTATAGCTTAAGAAGGGGATTTGATTATGTCCTCTTCATCGGGATGCTTCTAATTATTTTTTTAGGGATACTTGTAATTTATAGTGCTACTCAAAGCTTAGAAGGCAATGTCCTGTGGTATAAACAAGTCCTCTGGTTTGGGATAGGGCTGTTAGGGTTAATGAGTACGGTTCTATTCGATTATCAATTATTAGGTAAATATTCCCGAATAATCTATATCTTAGCTATATTTTTATTAGTCTTTGTCTTGTTTGGGGGGCCCTTGATTCGTTCTGCCAGAAGTTGGTTAGTTATAGGTTCTTTTTCATTCCAGCCATCGGAATTTGCTAAATTAGCTACCATTATTATCATAGCTGAATATCTATCCACAAAACGAGAAGGATTAACGACTATTTCCGAATTCATTTATCCAACGACATTAGTTGCTCTACCTGTCTTACTCATTCTCATGCAGCCTGATTTGGGCACGACCTTAGTTTTTCTTCCAGTAATTATCGTCATGCTTTATATTACAGGTGCCAAACAGGTTTATTTGGTCACCTTGATTTCTATAAGTATTTTAATTATAATCTTTACTTTATTTTTAAGTTGGGGGAATGTTCATGCCATTCATAACACCAGTGTTCTGTATTTCTTACATACATGGATCAGTTCCATTAAATATTCCGCTATCTTGTTAATTTGTTTGCTTGGAATTATGGTAGGTTCATACTATATTTTAAAATTATTTAGAAAGAATATTCGATTTACTGTCTTTGGATTGATCTTTGTCATTATTGCTGTCAGCCTGACTGTTTCTTTAATGGCAGATGGATTTTTAAAGGATTATCAAAGGAAACGGCTGGTAGTATTTATTGACCCCGGGATTGACCCTTTAAGTGCCGGTTATAATATCAATCAGTCTAAGATTGCCATAGGCTCAGGTAAGTTAGTTGGCAAGGGGCTTTTTCATGGGACACAAAGTCAACTGGGATTTTTGCCAGAACGGCAATCAGACTTTATTTTCTCGGTCATAGGAGAGGAATTAGGATTTATAGGTGCCAGTATTCTATTATTCCTTTTTTTGGTCATTATCTATCGAGGTGTATCTATTGCTTTTTCCTCAAGGGATACCTTTGGTTGCTTATTGGCCGCAGGCATAGTAACGATGCTTGCGGTTCAGGTCTTTTTGAATGTGGGTATATCTTTAGGGATAATGCCGGTAACAGGCTTAACACTTCCTTTGGTAAGTTATGGAGGTTCTTCGCTCTTTATTACGATGGTCTCCATAGGGATACTCTTAAATATTCGGTTAAGAAGATACTTGTTATGATAGTATCCAGTAACTTCAATTCAGACATTAGACCATAGACATCAGGTAACCGTTCAGGTAGATAGACTGTAGGCATTTAGGCTGTAGGGCGGAGGTATGTGAGATGATATGAAACTCAGGGAATTTGATAACCACGGTTTTGATTGCAACTCAAAAACATGGAAAACGAGAAGATTTTGGGTCATCAATACTCAACAGCTAACAGTCTACAACCTATAGCCTAAACAACCTGAACGGTTACGACATCAAACATTTTTCTCTCTTAAGTCTAATATCGGATGTCTATTGTCTAATGTCTGAATTGAAGATCATTTGAACTCTACTTGCTTTTATTGGACGAGGAAATAATGAATCCTGATTTTATTAAGCTTACGGAGATAACAAAGGTTTATCCTATGGGCAAGACAGGCTTTCCTGCCTTGAAGGGAATCTCTCTATCCATTGATAGGGGTGAGTTCATAGCCATCATGGGGCCCTCTGGCAGTGGAAAATCTACCTTGATGAATATCATCGGCTGTCTTGATAGTCCTACATCCGGCACCTATCTATTGGATGGAGAGGATATAGGTAAAAATAGCGATAAAGAGTTAACCAGAATAAGAAATAAAAGGATTGGTTTCATCTTTCAGTCATTTAATCTTTTGGGAAGACAGAGTGCCATGGATAATGTGCTGTTACCCTTATTATACTCCTGCACTACTTTAAGGAAAAACAGGAAGAGAATAACTACTGAGGCACTTGAGAGGGTAGGTCTTTCCACTAAACTACGGAATAAACCATCGGAGATGTCTGGCGGAGAACAGCAGAGGGTGGCTATTGCCAGGGCATTAGTTAATAACCCTGAGATTATCTGTGCCGATGAGCCCACAGGAAACCTTGACAGCCAGACAAGTCATGAGATAATGGAGATATTGCGTGGTTTGAACAAGAAGGGTAGAACCATAATTCTGGTTACCTATGAAGCAGATATTGCTGGCTATACCCAACGGATTATCAGGATGAAGGATGGGGGAATTATTAAAGAATAGGTCTTATAGGTCAGATAAGACTTATTCTTTTTAAGAGAATTAGATGAACCTTTTGGATTGTATCACTTCTTCATTTAGTAGTTTGATTCAGCATAAGCTGAGGTCATGCCTGACTATGCTGGGCATGGTCATTGGTGTATTTGCCATCACCACTGTCCTGTCCATCTCAAAGGGTGGTAAAGAGCTTATCCTGAGTGAGTTTTTGACGGCAGGGACAAATATAGTCATGGCTTTTAATGCTCAGATGGAGACGAGGACGGATAAGTTTGCCTATTTGACTGAGGACCAGGTTATGACCATGAAGGAAATAATCCCACAGGTAGATGACCTTTCCCCAGTACACTTCATGCAAATACCTTTAAAGGTAAAAGGCAAGATGAAACAAATAACGGTTTTTGGGGTGCCGGAAAATTTTTTCCGTGTCAGGGGAATAAAGGCGTCTTCCGGCAGAATGTTCACAAAGGAAGAGGTCAACCGTTACGAGAAGGTTTGTGTAGTTGGCAAGGAGCTTTTTTATGACTTGTTTGGTAAGACAAAGAAACTGGGTCAGGAGATTAAGGTAGAGGGGACATATTTCAGGGTAATTGGGGTAATGGGGCATAAGATGGAATTTGGCCCCATAAATGTCAATACCGCCATAGGGATTCCTTCATCCTGTGCTATGAGGCTGCTTGGCAGCCGGGATATATATGCCGTGCAATTTCTGGCAAAGGAAGGGGTTTCTATCCCTTTGCTCAAAAAGAGAATAAAAGAACATCTCAGACAAATATTTGGTGGCAGGGATGATTTTGATGTCCATTCAGTGGATGAGCTCCTTTCGATGCTGGATAAGGTCATGGGTATTATTTCTATGGTTTTAGGTAGTATTGCTGGAATTTCCATTTTAGTAGGAGGAATTGGTATAATGAATATTATGCTTGTCTCGGTTCGTGAGAGGACGCGCGAGATTGGGATAAGAAAGGCCTGTGGTGCCACGAAGGGCAATATCCTTTTGCAATTTTTGATAGAATCTTTAATCCTATGCTCAATCGGTGGTGGAATGGGGATATTGGCCAGCGTTGGTCTGGTATTGATAATCTCTATTATGTTTAAAACTGCCTTTTTTATTTCAAGTCTGGCCATTATTCTTGGATTTGGGTTCTCCTGTCTTGTTGGCATCTTCTTTGGGGTTTATCCAGCCTACATAGCCGCCAAACTTAATCCAGTGGAGGCACTGAGGTATGAGTAGTAAAATTTTAAGTTTATGCCTGATCTCTTTCCTTATTATCCATGAAGCCTCTTATGCTGAGTCTGTTCATAATCTTACCCTGCAAGAAGCAATCAGGATAGGGTTAGCTAATAGCCGGGAATTGAAGGTAGCTAATCTGCAGTTTGAGATTACAAAGGCATCTTTAAAGGAAACATTGTCTCAGGTATATCCGCAGATAACCGGTAATATCAGTTCTTCTTACAATAATTGGGAAGAGATAAAATCGCCTGAATCTATTGAAGGATACCATAATAATCTATCCCTTTCCCTGAATCAGATTCTATGGACAGGTGGGAAGGTAAGCAATGCCATTAAGTATGCCAGGGAGGAAATAAAGATTGCTTTATTGAAAATAGAGCAGGTAAAGAATGAGGTTACCTACAAAATCATAGCCTCTTACTGGAATCTTAAAAAAGCTATCGAATTAAAAAAGGCTTGCCAGAAAAGGGTAGAGTATGCCGACTCGATTATGGAGATTACCCTGGCTAAATACAAAGAGGGTTTTATTCCAGAGGTAGAGATGATGAAGCAGGAGGTAAATCTGGCTTGTGCCAAAGAGGAGTTAATCAGGGCATCCTGCCGGGAAAAGGTGGCAAGGGATAATCTTGGAAGCCTGTTGAAAATAGAGGGGGAAATAGCTATCAAGGATGAGCCGACCTTTATGCCGATAGATGTGGATGAAGAAAAAATAGTCAGCGAGGCAATAACAAATAATCCAGAGGTTGCCGCCAGGGAGGCAGAGACAACGAGTAAGGAATTGCAGATTAGGATAATCAGGGCAGATTACTTTCCAAAGGTTAATTTGATTGGAGGTTACAACTGGAGTGGTGAGAATAAGGATGGATTCAAAAAGAGCCTTGATGATGTGTCGGAAGAGTCGTGGAGAATAGGGATTAGGTATCGAGATTCCATTCTTCAACGGCTTTTACACAGCATCTAAGGTGAAACAGACAGAGTTGAATTATAAAACGGCAGAAGAAAATTGCCATAGTCTTAAGGATAAAATTATATTGGAGACAAAGGAGATTATTGCCGGATTACGGGAGGCAGAAGAGCGGGTAAAGGTTTCTGAAAAAAACAAGGGATTAGGAAATGAGATATTGCGGATAACAAAGAAAAGATATGAACTTGGGTTAGCCACCATCTCAGAGGTAAAAGAGGCAGAGGAGACATTTATTCGTTCTTCTACCATGCAGATTGAGGCTATGATTGACTATGAACTATGCAGAATGAATTTGGGGAAAAGAATAGGTCATATATGTCCTATAGGTCATATAAGACCCATAGGACATATAAAGGAAAAAAACAATGAATGAAAAACCAAACTTGATTACCCCACATGGTGGATACCGCAACCTGAAATCTTATCAGACTACAGAAATTATTTATGATGCTACGGTGGTATTCTGTAATCGTTTTATTGACAAGCGTTCTCGCACTCATGATCAAATGGTACAGGCATCGCGTAGTGGCAAACAAAATATTGCTGAAGGCAGCATGGCATCAGGTACATCAAAGAAAACCGAGCTAAAACTGATGGGTGTGGCTCGTGCAAGTCTTGAGGAACTACTGGCGGATTACGAAGACATTCTGCGACAGCAAGGATTGATACTCTGGGATAAATCTCACCCACAGGCTCAAGCAATCAGAAATCTTGCATGGGAGAAGAATAGGTCATATAAGACTTATAAGACCTATATCGAACAAAGCTCGCTTGAAGTAGCTGCAAATGTTCTTATCTGCCTGATTCATCAGGCAAATTATTTGCTTGACCAGTTATTGCGGCAATTAGAAAAACAATTTTTAGAAGAAGGTGGATTCACGGAAAGGCTTTATCAATCGCGAAGAAAGGGAAGAGAAAGAATAAGTCCTATAAGTCCTATATGACCTATTCTTTAAAAAAAGGAGACTAAAATAAAGAAATGGATAATACTCCTGGTGATTTTGACTGTTATCGGAGGCGTGGTCTTCTTTCTGGTCAGGGGAAAAGATGGAAAGAAGATTGCTGTAGTAAAGGGTGAGGTAACCAGAGGAGAGCTTAGTCTTAAGGTCTCTGCCAGGGGGAAAATTGAGGCAAGGGATAGATTCGAACTTAAGGCAAAGATTCCCGGGGTAATAATGTTTATCCTCGAAGAGGGAACCCCTGTGAAAAAGGGTGAGATTGTTGCTTGTCTGGACGACAAAGAACTTTTGGCAAGAAAACACCAGGAAGAGGCAAAATTAGTCAATTATAAAAATAATCTTATCAAGCTTGAGCGAGGGCTTGATATTAAGGAGTTAGAAGACCGGGTGCAGGAGGCAGAAGTCCTTTTTAGAGAGGCAGAAAGACAATTTGAGGCAAAGAAGAATTTGTTTGAGGGCAAGGTTATCTCCCTGGACGAACTAAAAAGAATAACCGCAGATTACGATAAAACAAGGTTACAACTTGAGATTATCAGGACACAACTCAAAGAAAGACTTAATGCTCACCGTGAGGAGACAGAATCCGTCGTCTCCTCTATTAAAGCCATAGACAAAAATCTAATATCAATAGAACAGCAGATTTGCTGGTCTAAAATCACCTCACCCATCTGTGGCATTGTTACCCAAAAAGAGATAAAAGAGGGCAGTTGGGTCAACCAGGGACAATTACTTTCAGTAGTTGTCTCAGGTAAAGAATTTGTGGCCAGGGTGAACTTAGATGAGGTGGATATTAGCAAAATATCCTTAGGTATGTCTGTTTCTGTGATTCCTGATGCCTTTTCAGGTAGGGTGATTTCCGCAAAGGTAGAAAAGATAGCTCCATCTCCAAGGCTGATAGAAAAGATAAATACCTTTGAGGTGACCATGCAGCTTGAGCCAACAAATATTGACATCAGGAGTGAGATGCTTTGCGATGTGGTTATTGTTTCAGGCTTAAAGAAGGATGTTACCAAGATTTCCCAGGAGGCATTAGTCAATATCGAAGGGAAGGACTATGTCTTTGTCATCAAGGATAATATTGTCAGTAAAAGAGAGATTACCTCAGGATTTAGAAATCCCAATGAGGTTGAGGTTTTATCCGGTGTAAATGAGGGTGAGGAGGTTGTCCTGAACCCTCCCTTAGAGCTAAAGGACAAGGCAAGGATAGTGATTAAAGAGGAGGAGAAATAGTAATGCCAGTAACCGGTAATCAGGTAATCAGGTTATCGGTAAAGAAAAAGTCTCAATTGGTTGTTACCAATTACCCGATTACCTGATTACCAATTACCTTTCCAACCTTCTCATTAATCGTTTTGCTTCTTTTATATCCTCGGGTGTATTAATATTAAAAAATACCATCTCGGGTAAGGAAAATTGCCGTATCTCATCCTCTAAGATATATTCTACCTTTAACTCAGTAAAAATAGATTCAAGTGAAAGTTTCTCCTTTTCACTAAATATTTTTTGCTTGATTACATCCAGACAATTTTTAGAATAGATGGCATGAAGGGGTTCTATCCCTCTTTGGGTTTTAGGGACGAGAATATCCGCGTTACCTGCTTTATCCTTCATATACTTAATCAGGTTGGTACTCAAAAAAGGCATATCACCGGCAACAACAAAATTATAAAAACTCCTGGAAGCCATAAGTCCACTATAAAGCCCAGCTAATGGTCCCTGGTGAGGAATGATGTCCTCAATTTGGGTTAGACCATCAAGGATTGTATCCTTGATTGGGTTTTGACCACTACAGATGACAATCTCTTCACATGAAGATTCTTTTAACCTAACAATAATCTGCTCAATAATAGTCAACCTGCCTAATTTAATAAGGGGTTTATTGATATTCTTCAGTCGACTGCCTTTACCACCGGCCAAAATAATTCCCGTCATAATTTTTTCTCATTGGTATTATCTGGAGTTTCGTGAATTTTGGTGCGATACTATTTTAACCACAAAGTTCACAAAAGGAGGCACAAATTACACAAAGAATAAAAGATGAAAAAGGGTTATATTGTTTATCTTTGTGAACTTTGTGGTTAAAAATAAGTATTTTTATATAAGGTAAAAGTTCTGGGACATAGTGGATTTCATCAAATATCACCTTATCCCCAGCAGTATCTAAGAAAAGATAGGGGTCAGATAAAGCCCTTTCACTGATGAGAGGGTCATCGAAGGAGATAATGTTATCGCAAATAAATAATAACAGGCAGCAAAATTATACATATTCCGAAGAAATATCCGAATGAGACATTATGGGGTAGATACTTTAACCCAGCTGGATCTCATGACCATAATTAAGTATATAGGGTAAAAGCAGGGAGTAATGATAAAACTCTCGAGACCTTATGCAATAACAAGTCGTTGGAGCTAACTGCGGGTTACTGAAACCCACAGTTTGTGGTATTTCAAGCATTAATAATGTATCCAATATTGGGAGCACATCCCGGCCCCTAGCAACTCAACATTAATCATTATATGTATTCCCGAAGAGATTGGAAAGTAATGTAGATTTGCCTGCTTGTCTGGGGCCAGTCAGAATAACCACAGGGAATTGTTCAACAAACCCTTTTAGGGTTTTCTCAATATTACGGGGGATGTAAATACCTTATTTACCTTCAGCCTTCTTCTTCCTTCCCTTTTCTTCAAATATTAGTTTATCCTCCTCCCTTTTAACCAATATCTTTCCGCCGTTAGGGAATTTGGCTTTAAGGAGTTCTTCTGCTAATGGGTCTTCGATATATTTTTGAATAGTCCTTCTCAGCGGTCTGGCACCATAGGCCGGGTCATAGCCTTTTTCCGATAAAAAGGCTACCCCATCCTCACTTAATTCCAGCTCTATATTTTGCTCCTCTAATCGCTCATTCAGTTTGTCAATCATTAAGGTGACAATCTGTTTGACATCTTCCGTACTTAATGGGTGGAAGACAATGGTGTCATCGATTCGGTTTAAGAACTCAGGATTAAACAGCTTCTTCATCTCTGAAAGAACCTTATCCTTAATATCGCCATAGGTTTTCTCAGCCGTAGCCTTGCGGAAGCCTATATCTTTTGCCTCAAAAATATCCTTTGCCCCGACATTAGAGGTCATAATTATGACTGTATTTCTGAAATCCACCGTATGTCCGAGGTTATCCGTCAGATGACCGTCTTCGAATACCTGTAAAAGGATATTGAATACATCAGGGTGAGCCTTCTCAATCTCATCTAAGAGAATAACTGAATAAGGTTTTCTTCTTACCTTTTCGGTTAGTTCGCCTCCTTCTTCATAACCCACATATCCTGGGGGGGCACCAACTAATCTGGAGACAGCAAATTTCTCCATAAACTCCGACATATCAATCTGAATAAGCGCCTCCTCATCATCGAACAGGAATTCAGCCAATGCCTTGGCCAGTTCTGTTTTGCCTACACCGGTGGGACCAAGGAAGATGAATGAACCCATCGGTCTTTTTGGGTCTTTAAGCCCGGTTCTTGCCCGACGCATTGCCCGCGACAGGGCTGAAATTGCCTCATCCTGGGCAATAACCCGCTTATGAATATTCTCTTCCATGCGTAATAATTTCTCGGATTCCTTTTCGATCAATTTGAAAACCGGCACACCTGTCCATTTGGAGACAATATCGGCAATATCTTCCTTGTTGATAACATTGATCGTTTCTTCCTGATGTTCACTTTCCCATTTCTTATTGGTTTCTTCTATCCTTTTGCGAACATCTTTTTCCTTGTCGCGTAAATCAGCCGCCTTCTCATATTCTTGTGCGGCAATAGTAGCGTTTTTTTCCTTGATGATTTGCTCTAATTCCTTTTCTAATCCTTTCAGGTCTGGTGGTTTAGTCATCACCTTGATTCGTGCCTTTGCCCCGGCCTCATCCATCAAATCTATGGCTTTATCCGGCAAGAATCTATCGGCTATGTATCGATTGGCGAGTTTAGCCGCGGCCTCTAAGGCCGTATCCTCATATTTTACCCGATGATGTGCCTCATATTTATCCCTCAATCCCTTTAAAATCTTGATAGTATCCTCGACTGAGGGTTCATCAACCATAATTGTCTGGAATCTGCGTTCCAGGGCGGCATCCCGCTCGATATATTTTCGATATTCATCCAGGGTTGTGGCGCCAATACACTGTAATTCACCCCGGGCCAGGGCAGGTTTTAAAATAGCCGAGGCATCTATTGCCCCTTCTGCCCCACCGGCACCAACTAAGGTATGCACCTCATCTATAAATATAATCACCTCTGGTGATTGTTTGATTTCGTTCATTATTCGCTTGAGACGCTCTTCGAATTCACCCCGGTATTTAGTTCCGGCGACAATACCGGCTAAGTCTAAACATAAGACCCGTTTATTAGCCAATACCTCAGGGATTTTTCCGCTGATGACCATTTGTGCCAGCCCTTCGACAATGGCTGTTTTACCTACACCCGGGTCACCTATCAAAACAGGATTATTCTTTTTGCGGCGAGATAATATTTGAATTACCCGTTCTATCTCGTCCTGGCGACCAACCACCGGGTCTAATTTGTTATCCCTGGCCAATGCCGTTAAATCACGGGAAAAGGCATCCAGGACAGGCGTAGTCGTCTTTTTTTGACCCGCGGTTGCCCCGCCAACGGCACCTGAAGGTATAGCCCCACTTAATAGTTTGATAACCCCATCCCTAACCTGGTTTAAATTTGTACCTAAGGCGGTCAATACCCTTGCCCCTACACTTTCTCCTTCCCGAATTAAACCTAATAACAGGTGCTCGGTACCGATGTAATTATGATGTAACGCCTTTGCCTCCTCGACAGCTAATTCCAATACCTTTTTAGAATGAGGGGTAAAGGGGACATCCCCGATAGTGAGCAAATTTCCTCCCGGCGGAACTTGCTTTTCTATTTCTATTCGGATAGCCTCCAGGCTGACACCTAAACTATTTAATACCTCGGCGGCTACCCCTTCCCCCTCCCTGACTAATGCCAAAAGAATGTGTTCTGTCCCCAGGTAGTCGTGGCCCAACCGTTTTGCCTCTTCCTGGGCTAATTGTAAGACCCTTCTTGCCCTTTCGGTAAATCGTTCAAACATTTTTTTCACCTCATCAATTAATAATTTAGGTATCAGGTATCAGGCAGGAAGGAGAGGGGAATTAGGAGTCAGTGAAAAACTCTTTTCTCCTAACTTCTCTTTTCTTCCTACCTGACACCTGACACCTGATACCTGATACCTTACTTTATTTTCTCCCTGAATAATTTTTGTTGAATTATAATCGCTCGTCTGACATCACGAGCCGGATTACTTAGAACCTCACCGGCTAATAATTGAACATTGGCCGGTTGAGAAAGAACCAATAACTCATTTATCACTTTTAATGAGACCTCTTTGATCAATCCGATGCCTGCGCCTAAGCGAACTAATGACAGGAGTTCTAAAGCCTCTTTTGAGGAGATAACCCGGGCATAGGCTAAGGTAGCATAAGCACGCAGAATCTGGTCTTCTAATTGAATTCGATTTTCCTTGATTAACACCTCTCGTGCCTTTTGCTCATGACCAATAATCTGGTTAGTGATTTTCTCTATATTTTCCGTTATTTCCTCCTCACTCCTACCAAGCGTTATTTGATTAGATATCTGAAAGAAATCACCCAGTGCCTCTGTTCCCTCACCATAAAGCCCACGAATAGCCAATCCTACTTGGGAGATAGCATGAAGTATTTTTCGTATCTGTTTAGTAATATCGAGTGCCGGTAGATGTATCATCACCGATGTGCGCATACCAGTGCCCACATTGGTTGGACAGGCAGTCAAATAACCCCAATTCGATGAATAGGCATATTTTAATGATTTAGATAATTCATCATCTACCTGGTTAATCATCTGCCATGTTCGCTGTGGCTCTAATCCAGAAGAAAAGGTCTGTATCCGCAGATGGTCTTCTTCATTGACCATAATATTTATCAGCTCTTTATCACCTACAAAAACAATCCCTTTTTTATTTTCGGCTAACTCACGACTAATCAGGTGTCGCTCAACTAAAAATTGTTTAACTAAATTATTTACCTGGCTTAAATCGAGCATACTTGCATTAGTCAGATAGGGATTATTTTTAACGGCATTTTTTACCTCGGAAATGACCTTGTTAATCTCAGGCTCTTTGGCACAATTGGTAAATGGTATGCCGTCGAGATTGCGAGCTAACCTTACTCGTGTGCTGATAACAATATCCGCATGGGTACCGGTATTATTTAACCATTCTGCTGGGGTCTCGACAATCTTTTTTATATCCATTATCCTGTGGGCTCCTCGTATAATTAAAAATTATGAATTAAAAATTAAAAATTGAGGAAAACAATTCTTACTTCTCAATTTTTAATTTTTAATTCATAATTTTTAATTCATAATTTCCTTTTCTAATGCCTTGATTTGGTCTCGTAATTTAGCCGCCTCCTCATATTCTTCCTTTTTAACCGCCGCCTCTAATGCCTGGCGTAAGGCTACAATTTCCTTTGATAGTTCTGTTTCCCTGACAGGCGGCACAGCAGAAGGGGTAGCGGGGGTAGGAAGGGTAGCAGGCGATTTACCACTATGCTGGATATTACCATGAATCTTGCGGAGGATATTAGACAATGGCTCACTAAAGGATTGATAACATTGAGAACAGCCCAATTTTCCTCTTTCGCGAAAATCCGAATAGGTAAAGCCACATCCAGGGCATTTTTCCTCGGCTATTTCCTTAGGTACAGCCTCAGCACTTAATTCAGCCAGGGCAGAGAGAAGATTAGTGATAGCCGGTGGAATCTGTAAATTTTTGACTTCTTGCTCACCGGCACATTTTTTACAGAGATGCATCTCGGTATATTTATTATTAACCATTTCTTTATAAAATATAGTTGCCTCTTCTTTTTGACAAATATCACAAAACATCTCTGACCTCCTTTATTGTGAGCATTGAGGATTTATAGATTAGAGAAAACCATTTTCCCCTAATTCCTAATTTTATTATATCATACCCTTACCAAAAATGTCAAGAAAATTTCGATTAATTGTAATATGCCACAAAATCACCAAAACACAAAATTCCACAAAAGGAAATTTTAGTGAAATTTAGTGCCTTTGTGTTTTTGTGGCTAACCTTTTTCAAAAACGCTATTTCCTGAATGCCTCTGACAAAAAACGGGTTGACTTTTTAGCAAGTGAGTGATAGAATAAAAAAGATGGCTAAAAAAAACATCCCTTTATCACCTAAAATGGATTTTTTAAGAGAGGAATTAGATAGGTTAGAAAAACAGGACTTGTCCAGAAAATTAAGGATAATCGATTCCTGTGATGGTCCTACGATTAAAATTGCTCAGGATGAATATATCCTTTTATGCTCCAATGATTATTTAGGATTAACCCAGCACCCAAAGGTTAAAGAAAAGGCAAAAGAGGCCATTGAAAGATTTGGCTGTGGCAGTGGTGCCTCAAGATTAATCTCTGGAACTTTTTCACTACATGATGAATTAGAAAAAAGGTTAGCTGAATTTAAAAAGACAGAGGCGGCTTTAGTCTTTGCCTCTGGCTATGCGGCTAATCTTGGTGTAATTTCAAGCCTAGCAGGTAAAGGTGATGTCATCATTGTTGACAAACTAAATCATGCCAGTATAATCGATGGTTGTAGGTTAAGTGAGGCGGATTTAAGGGTTTATCCACACAAAAATATGGTTTTCCTTGAAAAAATCCTCAAACAAACCCAAAACAAAAGACTTCGATTGATTATTACCGACGGGGTATTCAGCATGGATGGCGATATTGCCCCTTTGCCGGAAATAGTGGATTTAGCTGAAAAATATAATGCCCTGGTAATGGTTGACGATGCCCATGGAACAGGGGTATTGGGCAAAGAAGGCCGGGGAACAGTGGAATATTTTGATTTAGATGGGCATATTGATATTCAAATGGGAACTTTAAGCAAGGCATTGGGGAGTCTTGGCGGGTTTATTGCTGGTTCTAATGTCCTGATTGAGTATCTCATAAACAAGGCCAGGAGTTTTATTTATTCTACTGCCCTGGCCCCGGTTCAAGTAGCCACGGCATTAGCTTCCTTAGAAGTAATTCAAACAGAACCACAACTTCAACTTCGACTTTTGCAAAATGTCCGGTATTTAAAGGAAGGATTACAATCCATAGGATTTGATACGATGGAGAGTCCGACCCAAATCATACCTGTATTTATTGGGGATACGGCTAAAACGATGCAGGCATCAAAATTCCTCTATGAAAATGGTATCTTTGTCCCAGCCATAAGACCACCGACTGTTCCCAAAGGTAAGTCACGGCTGAGACTAAGCTTGATGGCCACACATACAACGGTTCATCTTGATAAAGTTCTGGCTGTATTTAAAGCACTTTAAGGGAGGTGGTAATTTGAATGCCTTGTTGTCCCGAGTCGATGGCAAGATGGGGACTCAACGGAGAACTGTCTGGCGCGATGCGAATGGTCACGGAGGTGATATGCTCGTTGCCCGTCTCCTTCCGAAGTGATGTAATCTCTTTCAGGATATGGAACCAATTGATAACCGAGGAATTACCTCTAACAAGATTTTTTTCTTGACTAAATTCAATTTATTTGCTATTATTTTAATATAATAAAGGAACATCCTAATATGTGAGAATTGGAGTTTAGGCTTTAGCCTTTTAATCCTTTTATGAATTATAAAATTCTAAAAAATTAACTCCAAGAAATCAGAGGTGTTTTCAGATGAAGGAATGGTATATGGTCATGAATATAGTTAAAAATCCATGGTATCTTATTCACAATATAAAAGAATTTCCATCTATTTTAGAAAAAAATATATCACTTTATTCTGAAAAAAGTGATATCGACAAATTACTTAATTGGATTGTAGGGGTAATCGTTATTGGATTTGTTGTGGTTAGTTTTTTCTTTTTCCAGAATGTAACGGTCTTATGGATGTCAGTGTCTTTTTTGGTTACCCTCCTGGTTATACATAATTTTATTCTTCTCAAGGCTCGGGGTGATGAGAAACGAAGTAAATCCCGGGCAGCCCAGCTTACTACCCTTCAGGAAATATCCTTTGGTTTAACCTCGACACTGCACATGAATGAGGTCCTGGACATGATTCCAAAATCAGCCATTAAATTAGTTCAGGTCGATGGTTGTCTGGTGGGGTTGGCCGGGAAGATGAAGGAAGGAGTAATCCCTAAGGCTAAAGAAGGTATTCAAACAGATTTAATGGAAATAGGCACTAAGGAAAAAATAAGTAACTGGGTTGTAGAGAATAAGTCATTTCAATCTATTCTGGATTTATCCACTGACCCAAGAACCTCCACCTGGGTAAAAGATGAGGGATTTATTTCGTATCTTGGACTCCCATTGAAGGCAAGAGATGAGATAATTGGGGTTTTAGAACTTTATACGAAGACCAGTCGCCTATTCACTTCAGAGGAAATAGATTTACTTAATATCTTTGCGGCACAATCGGCTACGGCTATTGACAATGCCAGGCTTTATGGTGTAACTAAGGAGGCACTCCAGCGAGAAATTACCAGTTCTATGGCGTTACTTAGAATAGAACAGGCTATTACCTCAAAATTTGACCTTAAAGAACAATTATCTTTACTGATGGATGGTGCTATCAAGGTAACCTCAGCCGAAAAGGCATCCATCTGGCTGCTCGATGATATTTCAGGGGAGGTTGTTTGTAGGGGCACTTATCCTCATGAAGAAAAATTAGACAAGTCAAGTGTGCGGGTAGGAGAAGGAATTACCGGCTGGGTGGCTAAAGAAGGTGCAGTCCAGAATATACCGGATCTGGATAAAGACCCCCGGTTTGTTAATCCTTTAAAACAGGACTTACGCTCTCAACTTGCCGCGCCATTAAAATATAAAGAGAAAACAATTGGGGTTATTAATGTATTTAATTCTAAGCGTGAAGAAGGTTTTACCGAAATAGACGAAAGTATATTAATGGTTATAGCCACTCAGGCGGCGGTTTCCTTACAAACAGCTAAATTATATACGGAATTAAAAACAGCGGCTAATGCCTTATCGGCGTTATATGAAATAAGCAAAACCATTAGCGAAGGTAAGGAGTTACAAGAGATTTTAAAATTAATCCTGAAAAGAAGCAGTGAAATATTCCAGGCTCAACACGGTTCGGTTATGTTATTAGATGAAGCTACCGGTGAATTGACGATTAAGGTAGCTGAGGGCTTGACAGATGAGATTATTAAAAATACGGTTAGAAAACCCGGGGATGGAAGTATCGCCGGTTGGGTGGCTAAAGAAAAAGAACCTTTACTGCTCATTGGTGAGGTGAAAGACCAGCGATTCAAATCTACTAAAGTAGATACGGAAATTAAAGATGCCATGTCTGCCCCATTAATCCTGAAGGATAAATTGATTGGTGTATTTAATATTAGTAATCGGGTAGGCAGTGGGATATTTACAGAATCCGACTTGAATTTACTCTGTATCTTAGCCAATGAGGTCAGTATTGCTATCGAAACCGCCCGACTCTATGAAATGATTACTCAACGAGTAACCGAGTTGTCCAGTTTTTATGTGATTTCTACAGCCCTGTCTTCTACCCTTAGTATCGCAGAAATCCTTAAGGTCATCATGGAGAAGATCACTACACTATTTCCACAATTTGCGGTGAGTATATCCTTCTATGAGGATAAGAAGAATCAATTAAACAGAATAGCTGACCGTGGTTTTGGAGATGATAAGACTCAAGAAACAGAGATTGAACTAAATGATGAGTTGAAGGGGAAACTTGAACCTGTCCTGGTGGGGAAAAGACACTTGAGTCTTTCTACCATAGAAGGCATGTCGGATCTAAGGCTATTAGTTGGGACAGGGAAAATAGAATTACTTCTGTTAATTCCATTGATAACCAAGGATAAGGTAATTGGGATTTTAAGCCTTGTCTCGCAACTCAAACAGCCATTATCCAAAGAAGAGTTAAGACTGATTATGGCCATTTCGCAGGCTGCGGCCGCGGCTATTGACAATGCTAAATTATATAGTCAGACCTCACGCAGATTACAAGAATTAATAGGCTTACAACAAATAGCCGGTAAAATGGCTTTGTCTATGAATACCACAGAAATGTTAGGCCTGGCCGTAAATATAATCAATGAGGTTATAAGTGCAGAGATAGGAATGATATTTCTCTGGGATGAAGACCGTCATGAGTATGTCGTTAAGGTTGGTCATGGGAAGAGAAGGATAAGTGAAGGATTATTCAAGACACTCAAATTTAAGATGGGTGATGGGATTATTGGTTGGGTTGGCGAGAAAGGACAGGGGGTAATTATCGATGATGTCCGTAAGGACCCAAGGTTTAGACCGATGGGTGACCTTTATATACAAAATTTAATTGCTATGCCAATTATGAAAGATAAGAAAACTATTGGCGTCATGCACTTTATGAATAAATTACCTTCAGGGGTATTTACCAGCGAAGATGAACGGATGATATCTATTATAGCCAATCAAATAGTTATTATGTTAAATAATACAGAGGCATTTGATGGGATAAAACGAAGGGCATTACAATTGTCAACGGTTCAGGCAGTAAATAAAATGATTGGTACTGTCTTTGACGTAGAGGATATTCTCCCGCAAATCGTAGAATTGACGGCTAAGGTGTTAAGGGTTAAAAAGGCCTCTTTGTCTTTATTGGATGCAGAGGGTAATATTAAATTAGAGGCATCTTATGGATTGACTTATATGGAGCAGGAACGAGAAGAAAAACTAAATTTTGGACAGGGAATTGCCGGACGAGTCATACAAACCAATAGCCCACTTATGATTAATAACTTGCCGGAAGATACAATCCTGACAGAAGAAGAGAAAAATATCTATATCGAAAAATCCTATCTTAGTGTGCCTCTGTCTCTGAGAAAAAAGACGGTTGGGGCATTAAATGTCTGCAGTAAACTCAATGAGACCCTTTTTAATGAACAAGATATTGAGGTTTTGTCAACTATTTCTGAGCAATCATCGATTATCATCGAATATGCAAAACTATATCAGGATGTCCAAAAACATAGTCTGGAGACATTACGGGCACTTTCTTTGATCATCGAAACAAGGGACCCATTCACTAAAGGGCATTCAGATACCGTAGCCAGATATGCGGTAGAGATTGGTAAGGAGTTGAATCTTTCCAAAGAAGACCTCAAGACCCTGGAGACAGCCGCACTTTTACATGATATTGGCAAAATAGGTATAAAGGAAAGTATTTTGCTTAAGACAGAGAAGGAATTAAACATAGAGGAGCATCGAGAGATAAGAAATCATCCCTTCCTGGGAACTCAAATGTTAAGACCATTAGAATTTCTTAAGGAGGTTGTGCCGATTATTTATCATCATCATGAATGGTATGATGGCAAAGGCTACTTAGATGGCTTAAAAGGGGAAAAAATACCTTATCTGGCAAGGATTTTAAGGGTGGCTGATACCTTCGATGCCATGACCTCAAGCCGTGCCTTTCGGGAAAGTAAATCTGATGAAGAGGCGATAGAGGAATTAAAGGAGCAATCCGGCAAGCAATTTGACCCTAAGGTAGTCAATGCCTTCTTGAAAATTCACCCCATCCTTCGTAAAGATGCCCTTGAAAAGGCAAGGAAAGAAAAGGAGAAAAAGAAAAAAGAAGGTAAAACCCCTGCTCCTGTTGGCGAACATACGGTATGGGATAGGTATGAGTAGAATTATTAATTGATAATTGTATTCGGTATGTCCATAGTTCCTACACCTCCACAATAACAGGTAATATCATCGGTCGGCGTTCGGTCATATCAAATAGGTATTTACTCAATGTACTTTTAATCCCTGATTTTATTGCTGGCCAGTTGGTTGTTCCTTCCTGAACCAATTCCTCTAAGAAGTTTTTTACCTTTATTTTGGCTTCATTCATTAATTCATCTGCTTCACGGACATAGACAAATCCGCGGGAGATAATCTCCGGGCTGGCTATGAGCTTTGCACTCTGCTGGTCAATTGTCACCACAACAATCACCATTCCATCTTGTGCCAGGTGCTGTCTATCCCGCAGCACAACCGAACCTATATCTCCAATTCCCTTCCCATCTATCAAGATTTGGCCTGCCTCAACCTTTTCATCAAGCATTGCCTTTTCCTTTGTTATCCCAAGTTTCATCCCATTCTCCATGATGAAGATATTTTTTACCGCCAGACCAAGCTTCTGAGCAAGTTTGCCATGATGAACTAAGTGCCGATACTCACCGTGTATCGGTATAAAATACTTGGGGTGAACCATATTGAACATCCATTTAAGCTCTTCCTGACTGGCATGTCCTGAGACATGAACTTCAGAGACATTCTCATAAGCCACCTCTGCACCTAACTTAAAAAGGTTATTTATTGTCCTGGAGATAGAGACCTCATTCCCCGGGATAGTCCGAGCCGAGATAATCACCGTATCACCTTTGGAAATCTTGATATGCTTATGGGTATGCATAGACATTCTGCTCAGAGCAGACATGGGTTCACCCTGACTACCGGTAGTAATGATAACCGTCCGTTTCAGCGGGACATCTTTTAATTCATCGACAGAAATAAGGGTTTTAGAAGGGATGCTTAGATAGCCAAGTTCCTGGGCCATATTAACCACCTTTTCCATAGACATACCCATAAGACAAACCTTTCGGTTATAGATGACGCTGGCATCGATAATCTGCTGGATACGATTGACATTAGAAGCAAAGGTCGTTACGATTATTCTGCCTGGAGCAGTTCTAAATATTTGTTTGAATATCTCTCCAATCTCTTTTTCCGAAAGGGTATATCCCTCTTTTTCTACATTGGTGCTATCAGACAGCAAGGCTAATGCACCATCCTTACACATCTCAGCAATCTTATGAAAATCTGTTGCCTCTCCGTTAATAGGTGTCTGGTCAATCTTAAAATCTCCAGTATGAATGATTAAACCCAGGGGTGTATAGATACCCAGGCCGACACCATCAGGGATAGAATGACTTACCCGAAAGAATTCTACCTTAAACACACCTAGTTGAATACTTGTCCGTGGTTTGATGCAGTTCAATTCCGCTGGAATCGCCGGTTCAAGCTCGGCAAGTTTATTTTTAATCAACCCTAAGGTTAGACGGGTTCCATAAACAGGGACAGGTATTTTTCGTAAAACATAAGGCAATGCCCCAATATGGTCCTCATGTCCATGGGTAATAATTATCCCCCGAATATTTTTGACCTTTTTCTCTAAGTACCTGAAATCAGGGATAACAAAATCCACACCCAACATCTCATCCTCAGGAAACATCATGCCGGCATCAACAACGATAATATCCTCATCACACTCTATGGCCATCATATTTTTGCCTATTTCCCCAAGACCACCTAAGGGGATGATATTAACCTTCTTTTCCTTTTTTTTCATAAGAGGGACACCATTATCTCCTTAAAATTGGTTATATGTAATCCGTTATTGTTTGTCCGATAAGAAAGAATACCTCATTAATCCACTAACGAAAAAGCTAAGCTACTGCGGGGAAATTACCACCAAACTTTATGAGCAAGATAAAAGCTTAATAAACCACAAAACTATCTCAATCACGCCTTACTCCCCGCAGTTAGCTTCAGCAACGGGTTAGAAAAAGTTGCTCTCCACCGTCTCTTTCTTTTCTTCTCTTTGGTAGTTAATTCTGCTTTCGAGGTCTGGCCCCAATACTATCTCGGAATCAGCTATTACTCAGGACTCCTTATCCTCATGGAAATAGGAGATGTCACCAGATTCCTTTCTGCCGGCCATCTTTGTTCCTATGGTGGTTTAGTTCCTTCTGTTCATTCATCTGGTGGAAAAACCAAAACAGGCTCTATTACCAAACAAGGTTCTAAATGGCTCAGATGGATTCTCAT
>SBAY01000040.1 GCA_005239945.1 Nitrospira sp. | reverse complement strand
GAAGAGAGGGGTTTAAGGGGAGAGAAACACTTTTTTCAAAAAGGGTTTCTCTCCCCTTAAAAAACACCTCTCTTTAAACCACTACTAAAAGTTAGGGAATTTCTGGATAAAATCCTTTCCCTTTTCCCTTACCTACACTTTTTCTCCTTGAATAGTTACCTTGACTTTACCTACAAATTTTACCCGCACCCCTGGGAACATCCTCATCCTGTTTATCTTATTATAGCTATCTTACCTACCTTTTTCATCCCTTCATCAGAACTAACAATATAAATGTATATTCCACTGGGGATATCACGGCCATAATTATCCTGGACATCCCACTTAAACTCACCTGTAGAAATATTCTCGATTTCTTTGATTAAACTCGCTGAAATATCATATATTCTAATCGTCGTATTTGGAGGTAAGCCGTCAAAGGTAATTTCCGTGTCCCCTCGAATAGGTTTAAAGGGATTAGGATAGACTACTAAGGTATCAAAATTAGCAGGGATAATTTGCCCAATCAACATATAGACCCCAAAGTTTGTGACCCTGGCCGAAACTATATTTTCGTAAGGATGAACCCTACTATTTTTCACCTCTACCCAATGGCTGTTTTTCAATTCATATATTTTGAGTGTCTCCTCCTTCATCCGGACATCAGACTCATCTACAAACTCATCCTGGTTTTCATCCAGGAAGGGGAGTGAAATAGAAATAAAGGAATTAGTCCCTATCTGTATAGGTTTATTGTCCTTATCATAAGCCTGGAATAGATGTAATGAGTTAGTTATTCTCTTTGATGTTGGGTCATGCGATAAGGCAAAATTAGCTAAGTTAATCTCAAATCTTTGTTGTTGTGGATTTGGATCAATATCTATGTAAAAATCCGCTGGAAGTGTCTGCCGAGCGATTTCAACGGTTGTTTTTTCATCCCCAGCACCTCCACTGACTATGCCTCCTGTATTATCATCAATCAAGATGGTAAATAAATTACTCATGGCTATTTTCCCTAGAGAGGTAACGGTAATTTTAATATTGGGTTTTGACCTGCCAATAGTTATCGAACCAATAAATTTACCCGAGGTAAAGGTGCCGGAGGAAGGCTCAATAGTTTGTGTGTCATCACTCAGACTAAAGGTACCATTATAATTAGTGAGTGTATTTCCATACATATCCTCAGCCGTTATCTCCAGAGGTATTACCGAATTAACAAGGTAACTTGAGTCAATCTTACCCAGGTTAAAATGATGAAATGCGTTTGGTTGAACATTAAAAGAATTGCTTTTTCCTTCTATAGCAGGGGTATCAATAGCCTGCACGGTAATGCTCGCATTGTCGGAGGCATTTTCTATGGTTATTGTGCCTGACCAGATACCCAGGACAAAAGCGGTGAGATTCTCCGGATATATTTTGCCCGCCGAATAACTTAATTTAGCCCTTCCACTAAAATTCTCAATAGGATTATTATAGGAATCAATGGCCGTAATGGTGATATTAAACGGTATGCCGGCAGTCTGTGGGGAAGAAATCGTGCCAATTTTAAATTGGGTATGTGTCCCTGGTAAAATGGTAATAGTTGCCACTGCCTCTATTTGATTTAATTGGTAATTTATCGTGCCATAACCGGATTTTACCCCAGCATAAAAAATAGTCTGCGTGCCTGTCCATGGGGCAATACTACCCATCCACGATTCTATTGTCCATATTCCTCCTTCAATAAACTTCTCATTTCCATAGTCATCATACCCTTTTGCCATAAAAGTTTTATTTCCTCCAATGGTTACCGTAGCACTTTGAGGCATAATAATAATATAACTTAAGGTGCCTGATTTCAGGCTAATAGTGGCATAGCCAATAATTGTGTCATAAGTAGCGGTTAATGTCCCTATGGTTGTAATAGTCGCCGCTTTAAATAATGTCCATGTGCCTACAGAAGGATTAAGACTACCAATAAGCGTCTCCCATGTATAGGCCAATTCATCTAACTTATTTCCATATTTATCGAATCCAAATGCCTCAAATTTATACTCAGCCTCCAGCCCTAATTCAATCTCAGATGGATTAATGACTATTTTATAAAGGGCATCCGACTGAACAAAAAAGGGATTGCTTGTACCTGCCTTATTCTGGTAATTTGCGGTAATAGCCGTCGTGCCGGCCCGAGTGATAGTTAACGTACCTTGCCAGAGGCCAGCGGTAAAATTGGTGGTGAGCGTAGGAGTGAGGGGTGAGGGAACAGGGGTAAGGGTTAAAGCGGCAATGTCGGTAAATTCGGTAACCGTATTTTCCCAGCGGTCTTTTGCCGTGATAATGATGGTAAAGGGAACCCCAGCGGTTTGCTGGGTAATAGTATCAATGATAAAGTGGTCAAGTGAGCCAGGGGTGACAAAGAAGGTAGGACTTGTGCCCGCCCTGCCCTGGCAACTTGCGGTAATAGCCGTCGTGCCTGATTGGGTGATGGTTAACGTGCCTTGCCAGAGGCCAGCGATAAAATTGGTGGTGAGCGTAGGAGTGAGGGGTGAGAGAACAGGAGTAAGGGTTAAAGCGGCGATGTCGGTAAATTCGGTAACCGTATTTTCCCAGCGGTCTTTTGCCGTGATAGTGATGGTAAAGGGAACCCCAGCGGTTTGTTGGGTAATAGTATCAATGACGAAATGGTCAAGTGAGCCAGGGGTGACAAAGAAGGTAGGACTTGTACCCCCCCTGCCCTGGCAACTTGCGGTAATAGCCGTCGTGCCTGATTGGGTGATGGTTACAGTGCCTTGCCAGAAGCCAGCGGTGAAATTGGTTGTGAGTGTAGGAGCAAGGGGTAAGGGATAAGGGGTAAGGGTTAAAGCGGCGATATCGGTAAATTCGGTAACCGTATTTTCCCAGTGGTCTTTTGCCGTGATAGTGATGGTAAAGCCTGCCCCAGCGGTTTGTTGGGTAATAGTATCAATGACGAAGTGGTCAAGTGAGCCAGGGGTAACGAAGAAGGAATTACTTGTACCGGCTTTATCCTGGCAACTTACGGTAATAGCCGTTGTGCCTGATTGGGTGAGGGTTACCATGCCTTGCCAGAGGCCGGCAGTGAAATTGGTTGTGGTCGTAGGGGTTATGGTTGAGGGTTGCGGGGTGAGGGTTAAAGTGGCGATATCGGTAAATTCGGTAACCGTATTTTCCCAGCGGTCTTTTGCCGTGATGGTCATGATAAAGCCTGCCCCAGCGGTTTGTTGGCTAATAGTATCAATGACGAAGTGGTCAAGTGAACCAGGGGTAACGAAGAAGGAATTACTTGTACCAACTTTATCCTGGCAACTTACGGTAATAGCCGTTGTGCCTGCCCGGGTGATGGTTACCATGCCTTGCCAGAGGCCGGCGGTGAAATTGGTTGTGGTCGTAGGGGTTATGGTTGAGGGTTGCGGGGTGAGGGTTAAAGTGGCGATGTCGGTAAAGTCATTGACTGTATTTTCCCAGCGGTCTTTTGCCGTGATGGTCATGGTAAAGGCAGTTCCTACGGTTTGATTGGTAATCGTGCCAACAACAAAGTGGTCCAAGGGGGCAGGGGTAATGGAAAAGGGATTGCTGGTACCTCTCTTACCATTAGCTTCGACCTTGATTGTCGTTATCCCTATTTTGGTAATGGTAACTGTTCCTATCCAGGGACCTGACGGAAAAGGGGTAGTTTGCTCTGGGGAAATACTTAGAGAATTGTCTGTCAAACTTGCTGTTCCTGAGTATTCAAAGGGTTGTTCCCGGGCATCTAAAGGATAAACAACAATCTGAAATTCTTCCCCGGCTGTGTGTGAGCTAATCGGACCAATTTTAAAATGGTCTAATGCCCGCAAAAAGAAGTAACCATATCCCATCACGGTAGAGTTAAGACCATAGGTGATGATGGTTATCGTTCCTGATGGCAACGAACCTGCAGTAAAGGTAGTAGAAAAACTACCAAGGGGATGTGAGGTAAGCAGGGCTACCGTGATTATCTCTCCGAAACTTATCCGAATCGGCTCCTCCCCATCAAACCCTTCACCGCTAATGGTAATGATCGTTCCTGTTGTTCCAGAGGTAGGTGAAACAGAGTTGATTTTTCCACCCATCCCTGTAAAATTCAGATCATCATAATGTTTATCCAAAAGGCTAACCTGAATAGGTTCAAAGTTATAGCCTTGTTTAGATGGGGTAATGGTATAAGTTCCATTAGCTTGTCTCTTAACTTCATATTCACCTATTGAATTAGTCGTCGTCGTCGCCAGGGTAGGTCCTGAAAGGGTCAATAACACACCCTCAATTGGCTGTTTATCCGAAGTGGTAACCTTACCCCGAATAAGATATCCCTCGCTACCCTCTAATTCTAATAAGGCTAACAACGACTCAAGGCAGACAAAGGCATAGGGATTTTCATAGTCATACCCAAAACAACCAACGGTTTGGCTTTTTTTTTCCGTGTTCTGGTGCGGACGGATTTGGTTGTTACGAAGGTTTTTGGCAAAGGCAAAGTCACCTAAGATAAAGGCTAATCTGGCCATAATCGAATAAATAGCCGTATCCTCATACCCTACCGTAGAAGCCCCAGTGATAACATCATATTCGCCAAAAATCATGCCGTAAGTAGCATACTCATTTTTGGCAAAGGCTAAAAATTTTTCAGCCGCCACCCGGCAATCCGCATTCCCTGTTTCCTGCCAGTATCGAGCTAAATTCTCGGCTATCCAACCGGCATGAATCATACTAATGGTATCACCTTTGTAAATTCCCTGGCTGTAGCGAGGGTAAAATAAACCAACGCTTGTCGTTGCCCCAAGGATAATTTGTTTATTAGTCTGGAGTATGTCTTCCCAATCAATATCAATCTGGGCTAACCTGTTCATCGTCCAGAGGTCAATATAACTCAAAACTACCTCCTGGCTGGTCTCTTCACCAAAGGTTCCCCAGCTAAAGTAATCCCTTAATTCATTATCCCTTACATTATGGTCTTTTAATCCCTGGGCCAATAATTTGGCATTGTTCAAATAATCTCCACCCCAGACATCCGTAGCTAATAATAAGGCTCGAATAGCCCGTAAATCATCTATAGTGGCATTACTATAATTACCCCATTCATTCTGCCACCAGTCACCATTTGGGGTAAGTTTCCAGACTAAAAGGTTATAGGTATCATTTAAGAGGTTATCCTTTAACATGTTAAGTTGGTTGTCAAAAAGCAGACGGTCCTCAATCCCTGCGGCATACAGGAGTGTTTGTCCGGTAGCCTCTGAGGTTACCTCGTGATTAACACCCTCTGCTTGACTCGGTGCGGAGGGGTTATCAAATTGTGCCTGAATTCCTCCAAAAGCCCTTTGCATTTTGGAGGTCAGGAAATTTAGCCCAAGTTCTTTGGGGTTGGTAATTAATGACTGAATTGTCTCAAGTTCCTCAAGCCTGTCTTCCATAAGCAGGTAAAACCCTGCCTCCTGGCAATCCCAGGGGAAAGGATAACCCTGGTCGATAACATTATCTCTTATTGAATTTTGATAGTTTTGGGCATTGGTTGTATCCGCCATTAAACTGGCGACATAACCCATCTCGCAATAAGAAGTGGCGTCGGTCCAGAAAGGTTGTTGGCTATCAAATGTGTCATATAGTGTAGCACTTCTTAAGGATTCGGGCAGATTTATCCTGTTTGAGATGGTGTATAACTGGGATACGGCATCAGGAGAAAGGATATTCCAGTTACAATCCGTTTTATTCCCAATATTATCTATTTGCCAATAATACCATTCCTCCAACTCATTCCATAATTTTGTCTCTATCCCTACCTGAATAAAATCTCTGGTAGGCACAAAAAGATTTCGTTTTTCCAGACTATCAAAAAAATCAAGGTCAAAATAAAGGCTCTCTAAGTCTTTCAACCCTTGATAACTTTGGGTATTATTTATCAATAATTTTTCGATGAGTTCAAGTGTTGACCAGGTCAATCCATCCACATTATCTTGAAGACAATAGAGATACCAGTATATGTTAGTTAATTGGGATTGATAGCCTTTTAAAAAATCCACATCTAATGTCTTCTGATAATATCTATTTAACAAGGTAAGAAATGTTCCATCATTCCTATTCTCTGCCTCGGTGGTATCCATCAAAGGAATTTCCTGGTCATTTTCTACCTTATAATCGTAAATAATTCCATAAGTTTCCAGGTGTGCAAAAGACCACTCTATCCAGGCCCTGACCGCACCTTCATAACCACCTTTTTCTAATAACCCAAGAGCGGCAATATTTGCCTTGTAAGGAATAATCTCGGTTTGAGACTGATTGGTACAGATGGCCCCGGTAGGACGCTGACAACTGATAATCCAGGAGGCGACATCCAATGGATTTGAAATAACAGAGTTAACCTTACCCGGACTACCTTTTAAACCTTTACTTGCATCCCAGTTACCGTCATCGGCACCATTTACCTCACTATCACCAACATTGGTCACAAGAAGGCTTTTGCGTTCAAGTGTTTTGCCTGTCCCGTCTGCCGCACCATTATCCCATTCTAAATTATAGGTCAGAGAATCTTGATAGGAGTTGTCTTGTGCCTTTAAATGAAGCACCAGATCTTCTGGAGGGGCATAACTATTTTGTAAAACTAAATTAGTCCCACCATCTATAATAATAGCCTCTTGTGGTGTATTGGGGTATATTTGTTTAAATCGGGTGGTATTGGTTCTGGCGATGATTAAGTAGCCATTAGCCGGCATAGTTGTGCCTTGCGGGATAACCGTTTCCTTGTAGATACAAATGAATTTCCACGAGCCTATATCTACCGGGTTAGCCGTATTATTGAACAACTCCACGAATTCTGCCTCATCATCAAACTCAGGTGCAGGATTTGGGTTGATTTCATTGATAAATATCCCCTTGGAATTAATCTCTGACCAGATATTTAATCGTTGTTGTCTTGCCGTGATTTCCACATCCTCCCAGGCAGGGAATTTAATCAGGGCATTATTCATAAACATCCTGACGGCTAAACCCTGTTCAAGCAATTTAATATTGAAGATCTCCCCATCTTTAACTACCACGGCTAACAATCGGTCATAACTCCATTGTGGAGTTGAATTGTAAACCAGTGTTATTTGCCTATTCCAAAGGGCATTTGATGTAAAACTTGCGGCTTTCTGGGCATAAGGGTCAGATGGTAACTCCGGGGTATCGATGCTTAATAAACGAACCTTCGTTTGCGTCCCTGGCAACTCAACCCAAATCGTATCCCCGTCAATGACTGAGGTTACCGTGCCCACTGTTTGATTACCAACTTCCAGGTTGAGATAATCACTTAATGAGGCACTCGCAGGCGTAGAAAACAGTAGTAATATTCCTAAAACAACTACTAATTTTCTCATGGCTAAATTAATTATATCAGCTAAAGGTATAGATGTCAATAAAATTATGGGAAGAGGCATTCGGGAAATAGCGTTTACACACATTTTTTTAGCCACAAAAACACAAAGGCACTAAATTTTACTAAAATTTCCTTTTGTGGAATTTTGTGTTTTGGTGATTTTGTGGCATATCTTTCCTTACCACCTCAATAATTTTACAATTTGGGGAATTTCTAAAAAAAACACTTGACAAAGACAACTTGTTTTGATAAAATTAATTCACTTTTCTATATATGTTAAGGCAATAGGAAGAATAACGGATGGATTTTTTTAAGGTAATAAGTGAAGAACTTAAAGAGGTTGAGACAAGATTAAATGGAGGTATCTTATCGGAAATTAGGTTTGTATCAAAGTCATCCTCTTACATTTTAAAGTCTGGTGGCAAGAAACTACGCCCGGCGCTAGTTCTTCTTTCTGCCAAAGCCTGTAATTTTAATGGCAACAGGTCAATTAACCTTGCCTGTGCCTTAGAACTTATTCATACAGCCACTCTCGTTCATGATGATGTCATCGACGAGGCATATTTACGACGAGGAAAAGAAACACTTAATGCCAGATATGATAACAAATTATCCATATTATTGGGTGATTATTTGTTTAGTCAGGCGGTTTCTCTGGTGATTGCCGATGGCGATAAAAGGATAATGGAGACCATTGCCGCTACTGTTTCACAGGTATGTGAAGGGGAGATATTGCAGACGCTCAAGGCAAATACCCTGCCGCATGAGGCTGAATATCTGAATATGGTGGAAAAGAAGACGGCCAGTCTTTTTTCCTCCTGCTGTAAGATTGGAGCGTTGGTTGGAGATAACCCACAGCAAACAATAGAATCGTTAGCTGATTATGGATTTAATCTAGGTATTGCCTTTCAGATTACCGATGACATATTGGATTTGACCTCAAGTGAGGCAAAAATTGGTAAGTCGATTAAAAATGACCTGTCAAACGGTAAATTTACCTTACCGGTAATCTATGTCGCAGGAAAGGCGACTACCTCAGAATTATCTACCCTGACTAACGGAGGCGGGAAGGAAGAAATAGTAAAATTAATTGAACGATACGGTGGATTTGAATATTCACAGAATCAGGCAAAAAACTATTGCGAGGTAGCCAGGCAAAGCCTTAAAGAATTAAAGAGCAGTCAATATAAAAAGGCATTGATAGAGTTGGTGGATTATACATTGAATAGAGTGAAGTGAAAAAGAAAAGGTTGAAGTTGAGAGGTTTGCTCCTTAATCTCAACCTTAACCTTCTGAGATGGGGTATTTTTTATGGGATTACCAGCAATAAAAAGGGAAGAAAGATTTACTTACAAGGATTATCTGACTTGGCCAGATGAAGAACGATGGGAATTGATAGAGGGCGTTGCCTATGATATGAGTCCTGCTCCTTCAAGGAGGCATCAGGATATCCTGCGTGAATTATCCATGCAGATTTCAAATTATCTGGTGGGCAAACCCTGCCAAATATATTTTGCTCCATTTGATGTCAGATTACCTGAAAATGACGAACCTGATGATGAAATCGAAACCGTAGTTCAACCGGATATTGTCGTTTTTTGTGATAGAAATAAACTTGATGACCGTGGAGCCAGGGGTGCACCGGATATAGTCATAGAAATTTTATCCCCCTACACCGCAAAAAAGGATTTTGTGACTAAACGCTCTTTATACGAAAGACATAAAGTGCTACAATACTGGATTGTTGACCCGCAAACAGAAGAGGTAGTTATATTCAAACTTAAAGACAATAAATATGGTGAGCCAGAAGAATATAAGAAAGAGGACAAGGTGAAAATGGATATTTTTGAGGATTTAGAGATAGATTTGGAGAAAATATTTAAAAGTTATTAAGCATTCAACGTTCAGTCGTCAGCGGTCAGATGAAGAAGAATATACTCACTGGTTTCATCCGAGAGCTGATGGCTGAAAACTGATAGCTGAACGCTTACTAAAATCATAACAAGGAGGAAATTGTAATGCCTGAGGATTATTTGTGGGTAGCGTTATTTTTAGGAGTGGGTGTGGTATTTGTTGCCGGTGGTTTTATTGCCAATTGGTTTGCCAGACCATCTAAACCATCAGAGCGCAAAAGCTCTATTTACGAATGCGGTGAGCTACCTGTCGGCACCTCATGGATACAGTTCAATGTTAGATACTATTTATTTGCCTTAATCTTTGTTATATTCGATGTAGAGGTGGTGTTTTTATTCCCCTGGGCTGTGGTATTTAAGCAACTGGGGTTATTTGCCTTTGTCGAGATGGTGGTTTTTATCGCTATACTTGTAGTCGGACTTATTTACGCCTGGCGCAAGGGAATACTTAAATGGGTATAAGAGATTGAGTAATTAAAAATTATGAATTAAAAATTAAAAATTGAGGAAAAAGAAAAGAATTTATGATTTTTAATTCTATAAAGGAGGACATGGGAATGAACTTATGGGAAGCATTAGCATTAGTAGGTACCGCAGCGACAATATTAGGTGTATTCTTGACAATCTATGGTGTAGTGAACAATAAAACACTAAAGCAGGAAACCAAATTAACACGAGAAACAATAGCAGAAGAAACTAAATTGACACGAGAGATGATTAAAGAAACTACTGAATATTTAGGTAAATATTTAGGTGATTTAATCGTTGCCGATGGAAATAGAACCCGTCTGGCTATGAGCAAGTAGAAAATAGTGCCCTGTCACTACTTACCATGAACAGAACACCAGGAAATAAAAAGGAGGACATTAGGAATGAACTTATGGGAAGCATTAGCATTAGTAGGTACCGCAGCGACAATATTAGGTGTATTTTTAACAATCTATGGCGTAGTGAATAACAAAACACTAAAGCAGGAAACCAAATTAACACGAGAAACCATAGCAGAAGAAAGTAAATTAACACGAGAAACCATAACAGAAGAGACTAAATTGACGCGAGAGATGATTAAAGAAACTACTGAATATTTAGCTAAATATTTAGGTGATTTAATTGTTGCCGATGGAAATAGAACCCGGTTGGCTATGAGCAAGTAGAAAATAGTGCCCTGTCTCTACTTAATTGACAGAGCAAGAGGAGAATAAAATGGGATTACTTGAAAAGGCAGGACCGATAATAGAAAAACTTCCTGGTGGGCAGATTATTTTAGTGCCGGCAGATTTTATAATCAATTGGGCAAGGGCTTCCTCGCTCTGGCCAATGACATTTGGTTTAGCCTGCTGTGCCATTGAAATGATGGCTACGGGTGCCTCAAGGTATGATTTAGATAGATTTGGGGCAGGTGTATTTCGTCCTTCCCCCAGGCAATCCGATGTGATGATTGTTGCCGGTACGGTTACTCATAAAATGGCTACGCGACTTAAATTACTCTACGACCAGATGCCGGAACCTAAATGGGTTATTTCGATGGGTAGTTGTGCTAATTCCGGCGGCGTGTTTAATACCTACAATGTCGTTCAGGGAGTGGACAGAATAGTGCCGGTAGATGTTTATGTTCCGGGCTGCCCTCCAAGACCTGAGGCACTGTTATACGGCTTTTTGAAATTGCAGGATAAGATTAAAAAAATGAGTATTGGAAGGAGTGAGAAGTAGAAGAATGGGTAAAGAAGAAATAACAAAAATCATCCAGGATAAATTCGCCATCTTAAATGTAGAAACTGAGCCGGATTTGACTATTTATGTGGCCAGCGATAAGCTCCTTCCAATCTGTCAATTTCTACATGATGATCCAGAACTAAATTTTGTTTATGTAGCAGACATTACTGCGGTAGATTATCCAGAACGAACTCCACGCTTTGATGTGGTTTATCATCTTTATTCGATTGATAAAAACCATCGGGTAAGGGTAAAAACAGGTGTGAATGAAGGTAACGGTATTTTTTCTGTAACCGGAATCTGGAAGGGTGCTGATTGGTTTGAGCGGGAAGTCTATGATATGTTTGGCATTGAGTTTACAGGACACCCGGACTTAAGACGGATTTTACTGCCAGATGATTGGACAGGACATCCATTGCGTAAGGATTATCCACTTCAAGGGAATACGAAGTAGGAGATTGTAAGGAGCTTACATGTCAACTAATTACACACTGACTATCGTAAAAAGTGATGACTGGTATGCAGGTTTTGTTAAGGAATTACCTGGTGCCCATTCACAAGGGAAGACCATAGAAGAAGTCAAAGAAAACTTAAAAGAAGCCATAACGATGGTTATTGAATCTAACTATAGACATTCCCTTGAAGGTTATGAAAAGGTTCTCGAAGAAAAAATATTGGTAAATGTATGAAAAGAACAGAACTTTTTCAATATTTAATGGAAAATGGATGTGAAATTGAACGTGAAGGCAGAAGACATACACTGTTTTATAATCCAGCAACTAACGAATCGGTTACCGTACCCAGACATAGAGAAATTAATACATTTACTGCCAGAGCGATTTGTAAAGATTTAGGTATCCCAATTATAAAAATCAGGTAATGAAGAGATTGCTTAATACGAATGACCAATTGAGACGCGAAGATGAAGGTAATCTGGTAGTAATCAATGAATCTACTGGTAAGCAAGTTGAGTTGTCTCTGGCGTCGCTCTAAAGTTGGGAGAGACGAAATACTTCGTCTATAATCCCAGAATAGGACAAAAAACGAAGTAGTTTGGAGATAAACAAGTTATACGCAAAGCCGTGCCTAAATAAATTTGGAGGTAAAAATGGCCTATAAAGTTTTTATAAGTCACAGTACTCAAGACCAAGGATTAGTAATTAAACTTGCAAATATCCTTTCAAAATTTGGAGTAGAAGTATTAGTTGCAGAGTGGTATCTATCTCCAGGTCAACAAATTGACAAAAAGATTTTTGATAAGATAGAGAAGTCTGATTGTGTGGTTGTTTTATTGACGCAAAATGGTATCAGGTCAAATTGGGTTCAACAAGAAATAGGATATGCATTGAAGTGTGACAGACCTCTTATTCCTCTCGTAGAAAAGGGGATAGATGAGAAAGAGTTAGCCTCGTTGAAGGGCAAAGAGTATATTGAATACAATTCTTATCAACCTCAACAATCTTTGATTAAAACTTCTACTTATGTGAAGTCACTGAAGTTAAAAAAAGAGGAGCAGGAGAAAGCATTACTCATTGCAGGTGGTATTCTTGCTTTTCTGTTATTACTTTCTGGAGAGAAGAAAAATGAAAGCGATTTCATATCTACCTTCAAAGGATAAGTTATTGTTAAAAATTCGAGCTGTGAGGGGCAAACCCACAAAAGAGTCTGGACGATTTAAATTATGGTGGAATAAACAAGGTGATATTTGTGCCATTGCTATTATTCCATTTTCAGAAGAATTAAAAGAATTTGAGAATAAACGAGATTGGATACAATTGGGAGGTGTTTGGAAAAGCATAAATATTACAGAGGAAGATATTAAAGAATCGCGTCAGGAGTTGCTAAAAAAACTTGAAGAGAAATGGAGGGAATGGTAATGGAATATGTTACTGATACTCATGCTTTAATATGGTATATGACAGACAATCCTAAACTTTCCAAAGAAGCAAAAAGAATTTTAAGTGAAAAATATATCATTATTCCATGTATCCTCTTTTTTGAATTACTTTATCTCATTGAAAAGAAAAAGATTATTGTTGATTTTGACGGCTTTCTTAGGATAATATCTTCTTCAAGGAATTATCGGATAGAGCCAATATGTTTACCAATAATTAAGAAAAGTAGAATAATTCCAAAAGAAATAGTTCCAGACCCCTGGGATAGATTAATCGCTGCTACCTCGATGCATTTGAAGTTCCCTTTAATAACTCGTGATGAATCTCTGAGAGATATTGGCTTAAGAGATATTGGTTTAGATGTGATTTGGTGATAGGCACGGCACAGCGTATAATCAAAGAAAATGATTACGGTTCCAGTAGAAGAATTTGCAAGATTAACATTATAATAAAAGTAAAGGTAATGGGTTAGTGATTGGTGGGAAGGATTATGTTTAGCTGGATTCGGAGTTCGGGATGGAGGCTTGCCTCTAATGGCTGACCGATTACTAAGAGGGTAATAAATATGCCTGAGACACAAGAAATGATAATTAATATGGGACCGCAACACCCAAGCACACATGGTGTTTTGCGGCTGGTGTTAAATTTAGATGGGGAAATAATTACTAAGGTTACTCCAGATATTGGTTATTTACACCGGGGTATCGAGAAATTGGCAGAGGATATGACCTACGCCCAATTTTTGCCTGTAACGGATAGGTTGGATTATTTAGCCGCGGTTTCCAATAACCTGGCCTATTGTTTGGCTGTAGAGAAATTACTTGGGTTAGAAGTGCCCAAGCGGGCAAGCTACATTCGGGTAATTCTCACTGAACTAAATAGGATTGCTTCTCACCTTGTCTGGATTGGCACGCATGCCCTGGATATTGGTGCCTATACACCATTTTTATACGCCTTCCGTGAAAGAGAGGCAATTTTAGACATCTATGAGTTGTTTTGTGGGGCTCGATTTACTACCTCCTGTTTTAGAATAGGTGGTTTGCCACAAGATATACCTGCAGGGTTTGTCGAAAAGGTAGAAAAATTTGTGAAAATATTTCCCAAAAAGGTGGATGAATACGAGGCATTATTGACTAAAAACGAGATCTGGCTTAGACGAACGCAATTTGTTGGAATCATATCAGCCGAGGATGGGATTAATTATAGCCTCTCGGGCCCTTCTCTACGCGGCAGTGGGGTTAAATGGGATATTCGTAAGGCAGAACCTTATTGTGTCTATGATGAACTGGAATTTGATATTCCTACAGGTAGAGGGGTCGGGGATGTCTATGACCGGTATTTGGTGCGAATGGAGGAGATGCGGCAAAGCTGTAAAATTGTCAAGCAGGCCATCGCCAAAATCCCTGGTGGTGATTTTATCGCCAACGCGGCTAAAATTGTTCCTCCACCCAAAGAACGAGTGTTGACGGATATAGAAGCACTCATCCACCATTTTAAATTAGTCGTCGAAGGGTTTAAACCACCCAAAAAAGAGGTTTATGCCTGTATTGAGGCGCCCAAAGGAGAACTTGGATTTTATATCGTTTCCGATGGCTCGAATAAACCATATCGATTGAAAATCCGACCACCGTCTTTTGCCAATCTTCAATCTATTTATAAGATGATTGAAGGTGGGATGATGGTCGCAGATGTCGTGGCTATCATTGGTAGTCTGGATATTGTTTTGGGGGAGATAGATAGATAGTGGGTAGTAAAGATGTAGAGAGAGAATAATTTTTCTACCATCCAAAGGAGGTAACGATGAAGGACTTGAAACCTATAAAGGTAAGAGAAATAATGGCCAGAGGGGTATTGATTATCCCTGAGAATGCCTCTGTTGCTCAAGCGGTTAGAATTATGGTAGATAATAAGGTGAGTGGATTAGCCGTGACATCATCTCAGGAAGGATTGGTTGGCGTTGTCTCTGATACAGATGTGATGAAGGTATTTGGTGAGGATTTGACTAAAATAAAGGTTAAAGATATTATGACCCATAACCCAATTACTGTCAATAAAGAAAGTACCTTAGCAGAGGCATGCCAGATAATGCGGGAGAAAAAAATACATCGGTTGTTGATTCAGGAAGAGGTAAAAGGGGTCTATGGCAAGGAAGGGGAGACAAAATATTTCCCTGCTGGATTACTCTCTACAACGGATATTGTTAAGATATTAGCTGAAAACATATAGGACTTATTGAACATTTAATAAGACACCTATAAAATGAGGATAAAAATGCGGCAAAATATAATTATTTCGATTATAGAGCTTATAAGAGGACTTGCGGTTACCTGTTGGCATTTATTTGTGCCATCGGTTACTTTACAATATCCTCGTCAGCGATGGACAGTAGCAAATCGCTATAGGGGATTAGAAAGATTGCTGTTGAATGAGGAAGGGAAGGAGCGATGCGTAGGTTGTTGTTTATGTGCCCGAATATGCCCTTCCAGGGCGATAAAAATTGTTACTGGAGAAGGCGAGGATTATAATAAAGAGGTTATCTCTTTTGAAATAGATATTGCCAGATGCCTATTTTGTGGATTATGTGTCGAGGCCTGCCCGAAAAATGCACTGACTATGACCGGTGAATATGAATTAGCCTGCTACAACCGTGCTGGCATGATTTATACCAAAGAGGGACTTTATAAATCACCTGAGGTAACAAAGTATAAGAAGTAAGGAGATAAAATGGAATTATTATTCAACACGCAAGAATTAATTGATAGGATTTATGTTTTCTTGACAAATCTCTGTTTGGATTATGATATTCCATTTTGGGTATTGACTGTGGTCATTATGGCTGTTGTGGCAGGAATAGTAGCGGGATTTGTGGCGGTTAATACGATGATGTTGGTTTTGGCTGAACGCAAAGTCGCCGCTCATATGCAGGACAGATTGGGACCAATGCGGGTAGGATTTCACGGCATCTTGCAAACCGTAGCGGATGCGATTAAACTCGTATTGAAGGAAAATTTAATGCCTAAAGCTGCAGACAGGGTGATGTTCTTTCTGGCACCAATCATTGTTTTTGCCCCGGCAATGATGGCCTATGTTATCCTTCCCTGGTCACCGGGGATAATAGTGAAGGATTTAAACCTCGGGGTTTTATATCTTTTAGCAGTTGGTAGTATCGGTATCATTGGAATAATTATGGCTGGATGGTCTTCAGGCAATAAATATTCATTACTTGGTGGTATGCGGTCAGCGGCTCAGGTAGTAAGTTACGAGGTAGCTATGGTTCTATCGATTTTAGGGGTGATAATGATTGCCGGTTCTTTAAAAATGGGTGATATAGTTGAGTCACAAAAGAATATCTGGTATATTTGCTTTCAACCACTTGGCTTTTTACTTTATTTAATGGCGGCTACAGCAGAATGTAATCGCGCACCATTTGATATACCAGAGGCAGAATCCGAATTGGTTGCTGGTTTCCACACAGAATACGGCGGCATAAAATTTGCCATGTTTTTCTTGGCTGAATATGCCAATATCTTTGTCGTCTCGGCGGTTTGCACTACCTTGTTTTTAGGTGGTTGGCAGGGAATTCCAGGACTGCCGATTATTTTACCTCCAATACTCTGGTTTTTAATAAAAACTTACGCTATTGTCTTTATATTTATGTGGTTTAGATGGACTTACCCACGGGTCAGGGTTGACCAATTGATGACCTTTGGCTGGAAATTCTTAGTCCCGCTGGGATTTATTAACATCCTTATAACGGGATTGGTGATGGTGATTAAATAATGTCGGTTATAGCAAAAAGAATTCAATTCTCTGTGCAGGAAATATTTAGGGCTGTAGAGCAGTTAACCCCTATGGAAAAGGGAATATTCTTAAGTTTGTGTGAAAAAAGGGCAGAAATGAACTTGGCGCACAATCTACCACAGAACTTTGTAAATGATATTAAACGGGCTTTAAAAGAGGTAGAGAAAGGGAATTATTCCTCCTGGGAAGATTAAATTTATGTATGAAATTGCCGTAGAAAATAAGGTTAAAAAATGGAAGAAAAAACTTCCTCAAACTGCCCAGGAGATTATTAATGCGTGTGCCGAGCAAGTTTATTAGTTCTTATCAGTGAAAGTCTGGTCTGAGTAAAGGTTAGCAACCATCTCAGCACCAAATCCCACGCATAGGGAG
>SBAY01000246.1 GCA_005239945.1 Nitrospira sp. | reverse complement strand
TAGCCACGAGAAAAAAATTGACAAAAAACCGCAAAAGTAATTGATCCTCAATAGGTTAAGCTACATCACCACTGTGGGTACCAGATGGAACATCCGATACAGGAGGTCAACAGATGCTCCGCATGGCGTTAAGTAAGTTTAAAGGTAATATAAAAGACCTTCTTAACTATTTCAACCGCCAGAAAGAGCAATTGCTTGCTCATACCCTCGGAATGAATATTCTAAAGCCTACAAGTGATGATATCCCTTATGGATTAGACTTTCTGATGAGAGACCTTGAGATTCATAGATCCCTCATCTGTTGTGAAGGACAGCATCGTGAAAAGGGTTGGCTCCTCATAGGCACCCCGGGTGTAGGTAAAAGCCTGCTGGCAAAATATCTCGGGCTTAAACTAAACTATCCAGCAATCTCGTTTAATATCAGCTCGGTAATGAATAGTCTGGTTGGCCAGACTGAAAAGAATATGTATAACCTCTGTAAAGTGCTTGAAACCTTTGCACCGTGTATTTTTTATGTAGATGAATTTGAAAAAGCCTTAAGCAGTGGTGGTCAGGAGCGTGACGGAGGCACTATGACCCGCTCACTTGGCATTCTGTTCACCTGGTTGAATGATACGAATGCCCCTGTATTTTTCCTTGCCTCTGCTAATAACCTTGACCCAAACAACAATGGACTTGCCTTAACCCGAAAAGGTAGGTTCTCACAAATTTACTGGGTTGGTGAGCCTTGCCATAAAGCCAGATACGATATTTGTAAGGCAACATTTGAAAGAAGGAAGATAACCGTTTTAAATGAGCTAATAGGAGAGTTATCTGATAAAACCTGTTATTTCTCCGGGGCTGACCTTACCTGGCTAATCAATGAAGTAATTACTGAGGCAAACCATTATGGTTATGACTCAGATAGCCCAGAATTTAAGGAGCGGCTTATGGAATTAGTTGAAGAAAATAGATGCCGTGTGGAAATTATGAAATCTCAGTATGATGCATTACGACAATGGGCTAAAGCTTATTGTAGACCCGCAGGACTACCCCCAGAAAGATAGGAGGTGTATAATGTCTGAATCAAGACAGGTTCAAATTGCTACCCCCACTAAAGGTTTATGCCAGGTGCTCGGCTCAGCAGTAGCGGCCACTACCGGTCTCTGTCTAACAGTGGGATTAGGAACGATAAATGGCTGCAAAGAGGTATATAGAAGGTGTAAAGAAGAAGGCTATCCTGTTGAAAACCTCCTGATGGCTCATACACCTATTCACAATTTTGATGGATTCACCACCTTACTTAAAAATAATGGCTTTACACTTAAACCTCTTGAGACGCATAACATATCTGTTGCTGTGAATCCTTTGACCTCTGAAAGTCTGTTTTTAGTTAATTCTTCTGATGGCATTGGTCTTATCTCAGAAGACAAAGACTTGATCCAATCTTCACTCCAGAGCTTTGCTGCACAGGAGGTTACCTTTGCCCTTCAAGGGATGGGGTTTAAGGTTGATATTGAGGGAAAAGGGCAAGATAAGGTAATTACTGCTTATGATACACAAAAGAATTGTGTGAATATTAAGATTGATAAAGGGGAGCTAAAAGCAAATATTGATACCCGGAGGTCTAAAAGACCAAAATGCGATTTTATTCATCAACTCCTTTCCCAACGACTGAAAGAACCGGATAAAAAAAGAACCACAGAACCACAGCGAAGAAAAAGACGAAATGATATCCACATTCACACATAAGGAGCTATAAGATTGAAAAGACAGGCCCGATTGTTTGTTGAGAAAAATGGAGTATTAACTATAGAAGACCCATCTTCATTAGAGATAGAGGTCTTACGACAATTAGGTATAAAATTAGAGGGAAACACCCATTCAACTAAATTATTCCCAGGTTACAAATTTTTAAAAGATTATCGAATTCAGTCCAGATTGCCCCAAAATATCAATAGCTTACTTAGTCTGCATAATCAGGCAATACCAGGAGCTTTTCAAGGAGAAGGAGATAATACCGGGCAATACAACCTTTTTGATCTAAAAAGAAGGCTCTTTGAGAACTATCTCAAAAACTGTTGCCTATGTGGATATAAATGTATGGGGAAAAGGAGTCTTTCAGGTAAATGCTCTATAGGAAAAACCTCTTATTACTATCAGCATTTCATCCATGTAGGAGAGGAAAAGGAAATAGGTAGAACCCTTGTTATAGACCTTTCAGGTTGTAATATAAGATGCAAGTTTTGCCAGAAGGGTGAGTTGATAGAACCTGATGAAACTGAAATTTTCCCTTTTACATCTTCTCTCTGGGAAGATATTAGAAGAGAGTATCGTTTTGATGAGTTTGACAATATCTCCTTTTTGGGAGGAAATCCTGACCAATCCTTTCTGGCGGTTTTAGACTTTCTGGAAAATGCACCTTATTGGGCAGGGCATTTACCTATAATATGGCATACGAATGGATACTCAACTGAAGTCTTCTATAATCTTCTTTGGGGGCTTGTGGATATATTGGTTTTTGACTTTAAATACTTTAATAACAGTTGTGCCTTTAGCCTTAGTCAGGCACCAGAATATAAAGAGAGAGCAATATCTGCCTTAAAAACTATTTGTGAGATGAAACTATTCAATCTGGTAATAGTTCGCCATTTACTCTTACCAGGTCATTGGGAGTGCTGTCAGAGACCACTTATTGAGCATCTTAGAGGATTCAAAAATGACATAATCTTCCATCCTATGGCTCAATATAAACCAGCCTGGAAGATTACGGATAAAGATGGTGAACTGTCCAGGCCAATAAACAAGAAACTATTTACCAGGGCAAAAGAGTATGCCTTAAATGTTGGGCTTACTATTACAGAATAAATTTGACACTTATGATTTAAGCGTAATCGGTCAGTTAAAGGGGAAAAAAGGCTGAACAGGTTTTAAACCTGGAAGGTGTTTAGGCTGGAGGGAGGAAGAATAACCACTCCTTACTGCCGACTGTCTATTGCTTCTTGCTTACTCCTTTCTCCCTTCATCCCTTCACAGCTCCGTGGTTTAAAACCACTTATCTACCTTCAGTCTTCCCCCCCCAATTCACTGACCCATTACCTGTTTTCAAAACTTTCCACTTGACATTCCTACCTAATTTCTATATACTTATTAGGTAAAATTTATAAATTTTACCTAATAAAGGTGAAGATAGTGAACAAAAATGAGGTTATAAAAATTCTTGCCGATTGGAATTTCTGGGATAAAGATCTGGAAACCGGTATTGACAGGGATTCATATATAAACAGGTTAATAAATCTCTTAGCCACGGAATTTATTGTCGTCATTACAGGGGCAAGAAGGAGTGGGAAATCTTTCCTTATGAGACAGGTGGCTAAAAGACTAATAAATAGCGGTGTCCATAAGAATGAAATCTTAATCATAAATTTTGAAGACCCAAGATTTACTAAATTAGATACAAAACTATTGCAAGAGATTTATGAGGTATATTTAGAGTTTTTTAATCCGAAAAGAAAACCATATATCTTTCTTGATGAAATTCAAGAAGTTGAGGCCTGGGAAAAATGGGTAAGAACCACACGAGAATTACAAAAAGCCCATATTATTATTTCAGGTTCAAATGCAAAATTATTGAGTAGAGAACTTTCCAGCTTATTGACCGGAATGCATCTTGATTTGACGGTATATCCACTTTCTTTTGAAGAATATCTATTTTTTAACAATCTGCGATTAAAAGACAATCTTGATCTTATAAATAAACAGACCGAAATCAAAGGTTTGTTAAGAAAATATATTGAATTTGGTTCATTCCCTGAGGTTGTTCTACGAGAAGAAAAAAAGGATATATTACTGCGGTATTATGAAGATATATTAAACAAAGATTTGATAAAGAGATTCAGGATAAGAAAGCCAGATGCCCTGAAGAATCTGGCAAAATATTATTTGACGAACATATCAAATCTGGTAACCTTTAATTCCATAGAAAGATATTTAGATATTTCTGCCGATACGATAGAGAAATTTTCCACTTATTTCGAAGATGCCTATATCTTCTCTTTTTTGAAGAGGTTCTCTTTTAAAATAAAGGAGCAAGATAAAAGTCCAAAGAAGGTTTATTGTCTGGATACCGGGTTAGCCAATACAATAGGTTTCAGGTTTAGTGAAAATTCAGGTAAATCAATGGAAAACATAGTCTTCTTAAAATTAAGGGGAGAGATGTTAAAATCGCCCCAGTTAAAGATTTTTTATTGGAAAGACCAGCACCATAGAGAGGTTGACTTTGTTCTAAAAGAAGGATTAAAGGTAGAACAACTTATTCAGGTTTGCTGGAATGCTTCCGATGAAAAGGCTAAAAACAGAGAAATCAGGGCGCTCATTAAAGCAATGAATGAATTTGGGCTAAATGAAGGGTTGGTTATCACAGAAGATTATACCTTTGAAGAGAAGGTAGACGATAAGACGATTAAATTTTTACCATTATGGCAATGGTTATTATCTAATGAATAAATAGAGGATTTAAATAATAATTTGTAATGGCGAACCTATTCATCTTGAGGAGATTCCCCATCTGGCTTGGGCTGGGTTTAAGGAAGAGATTTGTGGTGGTGCAAGAGTTGTCGCCTTCTTTGGAAAGCCGATTTCAGATAAAAAAATCCGTTTGTTGGCAATTCTTGCCCATGAGATACAGGCACGTTCTCTTGCCTCTTCACAGATGTCAAGGAAAGTTATCCCTCTCTGACCATTGATTGTCCCCAGACACACTTGTTTGAACGCGAGATATTTGAGCAATATGGAATAGTGCCGCAAGGACATCCCTGGTTAAAGCCTGTTCGGGGACAGAGAACTAATCAAACCCCGTATTTTCAAGTTGAGGGTGAAGAGATTCACGAGGTGGCTGTTCATATTGCGGGCATGATTTGTAAAAAAGGAGTTATCAAGAAATGGAGAAAATTTATACGATTGCTACGATGTGGTTAGGGCTGGCTGTAGTTTCAGCAATTATTGCCCATCATTTAAAAATTTCGATTGCACTTGTTGAAATATGTATCGGCGTTATTGCGGCTAATATCATTAGCCATTTTCTTGGTCCTAATGCCTTTGGAAGTAACCTTGAGTGGCTCCGTTTCCTTGCCTCGACAGGGGCGATATTGCTTACTTTCTTAGCAGGTGCCGAGCTTGACCCAAAGGTAATTCACACAAAATGGAAAGAGGTCATTGTTGTTGGTATCATTGGATTTCTGTCACCATTTTTGGGGTGTACTGCCTTTGCCCGTTTTATTCTTCATTGGAATATTCAGGCAAGCTGGTTAGCGGGTATTGCCCTTTCCACTACCTCCATGGCGGTTGTTTATGCGGTAATGCTTGAGACTGGATTTAACAGGACGGAGTTCGGCAAGGGGATATTAGGTGCCTGCTTTATTAATGACCTTGGAACAGTTATCGTTCTTGGACTTCTTTTTGCACCGTTTAACTACAAAACAATCGTTTTTATCGCAGTAAGCGTTATTATATTTGCGATTTTTCCTGTCGCAACCTCATTTTTGACGAAGGTCTATGGAAATAAGACTGCGGCTATCCGGGCAAAGTGGGTAGTATTTGTGCTTTTTGGACTTGGCTCTCTTGCTCTTTGGTCCGGAAGCGAGGCAGTATTACCGGCGTATATTGCCGGTATGATTCTGGCTGAATTTGCATCCAAAGAACATCAATGGGTAAGAAGGCTTCGGACATTAACCGTTGGTTTTCTTACACCATTTTATTTTATCCGGGCAGGTTCGCTTGTTTCAATAGGGGCTTTGGCAAGTGCACCAATCGTGTTTTTAGTACTTTTCATTGGCAAGGTAATCTCAAAAATATTTGGCCTTTATCCGGTAATTGGTATTTTTCGTAAAGAGCAAAAAGAAAAATGGTATTACACCCTTTTGATGTCAACAGGGCTTACCTTCGGCACAATATCAGCACTCTACGGATATTCACATGCAATAATAACACAGGAACAGTATTCATTCTTAGTTGCGGCAGTTATTGCCAGCGCTGTTATCCCAACCCTGATAGCAAATTCCGCCTTTTTACCTCATCATCTACTTGTTCAGAAAAAGAAGGTTGATAAATTGATGTCCAAGGGCATAGATGAGGAATAAGGAGAAATTATGTTACGCGCAATGAGAAGCAAGCCTTACTGCCTGTTGACCTTTACATCCCCGGCTGTCCTCCGCATCCATTAGCGAATTTTAGATGGAATATTGAGGTTAGTGGGAAGATTGTAAGCCCGACGAAATATATTCAAAATACCTCGGATTTGCCTTCTTAAATTCCCTTTTTGTGTATAATTTTTTATACTCAAGCAATCCTGTCTTTTCTAAAATCAAGGAGATTATCCCTTCGCATTCCTGTTTTGTCTGGCCATGAATCATAGCAAATAAATTATATTCCCAACCTTGTGCCGGATATGTTTGTCGTTCATAGCAATGGGTAACTTGTGGATAAGAAATCAGCAGATTAACTATTTCAGGCATAGATTGAGGAGATACTTTAAAGACAACAAGTACATTTTCCGCCAGCCCTATCTTATAATGGTCAAGGACTGCCCGAATCTTGCGGATAATGCCTGATTTTTTATAGGTAAAAATCCTCTGGAATAAATCATCTTCCGTTATTTTTAATCTATCGGCTATTAATTTATATGGATGTATAACCACAGAAAGTGTCTCCAACTCCTTAAAGATTTTCTTGTCGGTCTCGTCAATGTCCCTATCGTCGTATTTTTCGAGGTTTGTCTCGTTAATTATTTCCACAGTGTCTTGCTTCAATGGCGTTCCGGGAATCCAGAAGGTAGTATCTACCTTGAACCTCCTCAGCGTAGGTAAATTTAACAAGGTATTGACTCCTGTTTTCTCCTTGATTTCATCTATAAATCTTGTCAGTTCTTCTTTTGAGCTTGCCATGAGTGTGAACCAGAGGTTGTAGTCATTATCTCGTTCATAGTGATGGGTAACACCAGTGTATTCATTTATTATATCGGCAATTGAATCTATTCTATCCCCAGGGGCTTTCATGGCCACAAGGGTAGTCACCATCCCTAATTTACTGGAATTAAACAAGGCACTAATTCGCCTTATAACCCCTTGTTCTTTCAATGATAAAACTTGATTCAATACCTCATCTTCGGTTAGTCCTAAGTTTGTGGATAAGGTTTTAAATGGTTGATGGCAAACAGAAAATTCCTGTTGGAGGGTATCTAATATTTTTATATCTAATGAAGTTATAGCCATTTAGCCACATCCTTAGCGAAATAGGTTATAAGCATATCTGCACCTGCGCGTTTGATAGAGGTTAATACCTCTAAAACAATCTTTTTCTCATCGAGTAATCCAGAAGATGCGGCTGATTTAATCATAGCAAATTCACCACTCACATTATAAGCGGCAACTGGATAGCCAAATTGGGTTTTTACCCGATAGAGCACATCTAGATAGGCCAGGGCAGGTTTTACCATAATTATATCCGCACCTTCCTCTATATCTAATTTTACCTCTCTTAATGCCTCATCTGCATTGGCCATATCCATTTGATATGATTTTCGGTCACCAAAGGCAGGGGCAGAATCTGCAGCTTCCCGAAATGGGTTATAAAAGGCAGAGGCATATTTTACCGCATAGGACATAATAGGAATATCCCCATACCCATTTTCATCCAATATCTGGCGAATAGCCCTTACCCGGCCATCCATCATATCCGAAGGGGCAACCATATCCGAACCTGCCTTGACCTGCGAAAGGGCAATTTTAGATAGAATTTCTAATGTCGGGTCATTAACTACCCTGCCTGATTCTACTGTCCCACAATGTCCATGAGTGGTGTATTCACAAAGGCAGACATCAGTAATGATGATTATGTCCTTTACCTTTTCTTTGATTGCCCTGGTTGCCTGTTGAATAATTCCATCCTCAGCATAAGCACAACTGCCTGATTCGTCTTTGGCTGCCGGTATGCCAAAAAGTAACACAGCAGGGATATTTAGCCCTTGTATTTCTTCCACTTCCTTTATTAATTCATCTACAGATAAGCGAAAATTGCCCGGGAGAGAAGGAATCTCCTGTCTTATCCCTTTTCCATGAACGACAAAATAAGGCATAATCAGGTCATCTACGGATAATTTCGTTTCCCGAATCATCCGCCTGAAATTTTCATTCTGTCTTAATCTCCGTGGTCGATATTTAGGGAAATACATCTTAACTCCTTTTCTCTATCATGGATTAGTGATTGGCAGGAAGATTATGTTTAACGGGATTCGGGATTTGGATTTTCGTGTTCGGAATGAAGCTTTGTTATAGAAAATCCCCTAAGCACTACCCTCGATTATGGAATTAGGTATTTTCTCCACCTCTAACCCTTAAAGTAAATCTTCATACATTAGAAATTTACTACAGAGTTCTTTTGTTTTTACCCTTACTTGAGCATAGACCTCTTCTTTTCCAATATTGTTGAGTACCTCGGCAATAAAGCAAGCAACTTGTTGCAGATGTTCTTCTTTCATTCCCCTTGCCGTGAAAGTTGGTGTCCCAAGCCGGATACCACTTGTTACCATGGGAGTTTTGGTATCAAAAGGAATGGTATTTTTATTGACAATAATGCCTGCCTTTTCCAATGCCTTTTCTGCCTCCTGGCCTGTTATTCCTTTTGAATTAAGGTCAATCAGGAGCAGGTGAGTGTCTGTTCCTCCAGAGACCAGGTTAAAACCATGTTTAATCAATTCTGAGGCTAATACCTTTGTATTTAACAGGATTTGGGCTTGATATTTCCTGAATTCATCCGTTAGTGCCTCTTTAAAACAGACCGCCTTAGCGGCAATAATGTGCATCAATGGACCTCCCTGAATACCCGGGAAAATAGTCTTATCTATTAAGTTTGCGTACTCTTTTTTACACATAATCATCCCGCCGCGAGGACCTTTTAAGGTTTTATGCGTGGTGGTCGTTACAAAATCACAATAAGGAATAGGGTCAGGATGGAGTTTAGCCGCAATCAATCCCGCAATATGGGCAATATCAGCCAAAAGATAGGCACCAACCTCTGAGGCAATTTGCCTGAATTTATCGAACTCGATAGTTCTTGGGTAGGCACTCGCACCACAGACAATCATCTTGGGACGGTGCTCCCTGGCTATCTTTAGTAATTCGTCAAAATCGAACACCTGGGTTTGCCTATTTACTTTATAAGCAATGGCATCATAGACAATTCCGGAGAAATTTACCTTGCTACCGTGGGTTAAATGTCCACCACAACAAAGACTCAAACCCATGATTTTATCACCGGGTTTTAACATAGCCATATAAACGGCCATATTTGCCTGGGAGCCGGAATGTGGTTGGACATTGACATGCTCTGCCCCAAACAATTCCTTTGCCCTTAATATCGCCAACTCTTCAGCCCTATCAACAAAACTACAACCCCCATAATATCTTTTATAGGGATAGCCTTCGGCATATTTATTAGTCATTAGACAACCTTGTGCCTCAAGCACGGCCTCACTAACCATATTTTCAGAGGCAATCATATTCAGGTTATAAACCTCATTTCTTGCCTCCTGATGAATAAGTTCGGCTATCTCCGGGTCAACCTTTTTTAAATTCTCCAATTTATTTCTCATGCTATTAATTATAATTCAAGTCACTATGTTTTGTCAAGGAAAAAGATAAAAATTCAGAAATTTCCCAAGTTTTACTACATAGTTCAAAAATGAGGTAGTGGCGGTCTCAAATTTTTACTTGACTAATATCAAAATTTTTAGTATACTTTATTTTGCTGAGTTATTAAAAAGAAGTCTATTAAATATGTTCTCTTTCATGGTATTAATGATAGGTTGTGTAAAGGAGATTATATGTGCCAGAAATAGAATATGTTATTGCTTTAGGAGAAGGTGCTCGTAAGAGACATGGGCATAAGACCATAAAGAAAAGAGTAGTAGATTTTGTTGTTCAATTGGAAGTTCAAGTAGGTGATAAATGGAAACCAGTAATTCGTTATGATTGTGCTCATGGGTATACTCATATAGACCGTTTCTATTTGGACGGTAAAAAGGTTAAATCTTTTATAAACTTGAATTTTAATGAGACACTGGTATTAGCTGACGAAGATATTAGAGAGAATTGGGAAAAATATAGAGATAGCTTTTTGAAAGGAGAGTAAGAAAGCAATGGATTATTTGGAAAAGAAAAATTCTATTTTAGTGACTGAGTTTGATCGATATGTAATGGAGCATCAAGACCTTGCAGTCATGATACCAAAAAATGCCCAGATAGTACTTCAGGTTGAAGGAGACGCTGAATATAATCAATGGAGTAAAAGATTAGCTGAAGAGCAAAGGGAAGATGGATACCCTATAGTTTATGTTAGAATTAAGGGACTAAAACCTATCCACTCCCGACTGGTAGAACCAGTAGTGTGTCAGAGTGCATCAAAATGGTCTCAAGTTTGAATTTTGTCTTACCTCCCCATTTTTTATTCCAAGTAATATTCTGGAATTCAGTAACCGTTCAGGGTGTAATGAAGGGAAAAGGGGTAAAGGTAAAAGGAGACGTAAAATGAGTGTGCCGAGCAAGTTTATTAGTTCTTATCAGTGAAAGTCTGGTCTGAGTAAAGGTTAGCAACCATCTCAGCACCAAATCCCACGCATAG
>SBAY01000086.1 GCA_005239945.1 Nitrospira sp. | reverse complement strand
TCTGATAACTGATGGCTTACCAACCGGTAACTGAGGCATTACGACATACCTTGGTGTGGAAAAAAGCGATAAACTTTTCTTTCATATTTCTTTCATGTTATTTTTGACAGTACTTGTAAGTGTTCAGATGCTAAGTCTCTATCCGAAAAGTTGGAGGTCCGAACTTGTTTGGGGTATTTTCCCTCAACAAGTTGAGACATTCGTCGATTTTTCGGATAGGCACTAAGTAAACCAACTTAACACCTTGAACCCTAAACCCTGAACGATTACCCTTTCTTAATACACCTCAATTTGCCCTACACCCTTTGATTTTGCCTTACTCAGGCATATCTCAAGATAATCCAAAAGTTTGTTTTTATCCTTTATATTATCTTGAGGATAGGTGAGGACTCCAATATATACGGTTGTTTTATAAGGATGACCTGGGTTTTTCTCAACAAAAAATTCCTCTTTCCCTATTTGTTCACTGAATTCATGGGCAATTGTAAGTGCCTCTGTTGAATTCAATCCCTGCAGACAAATAATAAACCTATCATTTTTAGCCCTGGCAATACAGTTTGGTCTTTCCTTGATATACTTCTTCATCTCTCTAACTATCATACAAAGAAGTCTATCTCCTTCTGCCTCGCCATATCTATCCTTGATTTCTCTAAAATTATCCAATTCTAAGGCTATTAAAGATACCGGTTGATTATCATCTAATGTTTTGGATAAGTAATTTTTAAGATATTTAAAATTATAAGTTTGCGTCAATTTATCTCGTTCTAAAAGCACCTCATGTTTTGGAGCTCCACTCGTTATTCTTCCAATGGCTAATGAGGCGATATCGGCGATAAAAGAAAGTAGCCTTTGAGTACGGGAGTCAAAGGCATTTTCCTCACGGCTAAAAACCACCAGAAGCCCAATTATCTTCCCTTTGTCTTTAAGGATAACATTTAGTGAAGAATTAAATTCTTGTGCCGGCTCTATCTGGATAGTGGTTGTTTCGTCTTCTTCGATTATTGAGAAACCGGCCATAGGTTGAGTGGTTGCCGATTCCTGGTGTTCTTCCCAAAGTTTTTCTAAGCTCATCTGAATATCCTGAAGTAGCCTTTCACTGATTGGATATGCCCTTTTCCCTCCAACTTTGATTTCATTGTTTTCTAAAAGGAGATAAGTTGCCAGTGAACAATCAAAGAATGGTTGGATTTTGCAAACAATTAATTTGAGAATTTCCTCCGCATCATCCAGAACGGTAATTTCCATACCGATAAAATAGAGGAAATTCAGTTCTTCTGCCTGGGCCTCTAATCTTACCGCCTGTTCCTCTAATTTTTTTACCTGGGATTCTATTTTTTGGGCATAGGTCTTAAGTTCTTGTGCCTTTTCATTAAGTTCTCTTGCCTGGGTTTTAAGGTTAGATGCCTCTTTTTCTATCCTTTTTGCCTCTTCACCAAATGCCTTTGTTCGGAGGTCTAATTTCTCCTCATTCTCAGTTTCAATCTCAAAGAGGCTTGCCTCGTTGAGGCTTGCCTCATTTTCCCAAACCCCTTTTTCCAATTCAATAATCTCTTTATCTAATTGAGTAGTGTCTATAGTTAGTTCTTCTGCCTCTGCTATCAGGATTCTTGCCCGCTCAATCTCTGATTCAAAAAAATAACCCTCTCCTGTAATTTTATCAATGAATGATTGAGAGATTAAAAAGGTAAGTTCAATTATTCCATGAAGTAAATTGGGGGAAATAGACTCTGCCTCCATAATCATAGAATATAATTCCTCAGGAGTGATTTTAAGATGACCAGCCCGTTCCTTGTAAAATTCCTTTTTTAGACTTCCATCTAAAATTTGACAACCGCCTATAATTCCAATAGGTTCACGATGAAAAATAAGTGGATAGGCAAATCCTAAAAAACCTCCATAACATCTGCTGATAATAGGTTTTTTCTGGGTTTCTACCTCTTTTATCAAAGAAGGAAGATACTCCTCTTCACATCTTTTTCTGGATAATTTTTTGATTAATTGGCAATGTCGGCTATCTTGAGGGGTATTATAAACAAATTCCCCAAATTCATTTAATACCCAACAGGGAGTTCCTATTCTGGCAAGAAAAATCCTTCTGATTTGTTTCCATTCCTTACTGTTAATAAAATCAGTTAAAATATGTTCACTGGAAATTGATTTGCTCATGATGATTAAACTATACCATAAATATAAGACTAATGTCAAGGATTTATTTAAGTAATTCTTCAATTCAGACATTAGACCATAGACTAAAGACTTAAGACTAAAGACTAAAGACTAAAGACTTAAGACTTAAGACTTAAGACTAAAGACTAAAGACCATAGACTTAAGACTTAAGACTTAAGACTTAAGTCGTAAACGGTTAGCTGGAAGCTTAAGCTTTCAGTTTTTGGATGAGACAGATGTTCATACCTTATCTTTTTCTCCATCTGAAAGCTTCTGGCTGAACGCTGAATGTTTACGACTTAAGTCTTAAGTCTTAAGTCTTTAGTCTTTAGTCTATGGTCTTTAGTCTTTAGTCTATGGTCTTTAGTCTTTAGTCTATGGTCTTTAGTCTTTAGTCTATGGTCTTTAGTCTTTAGTCT
>SBAY01000310.1 GCA_005239945.1 Nitrospira sp. | reverse complement strand
CACGCCGACAGGTTGTCCCTTCGGCACATCAACCTCAACCTCAGGATTGCCTTTTACGCCTACGGGTTGACCCTTCGGCACTTCAACCTCAATCTCGGGATTACCTTTCACGCCGACAGGTTGACCCTTCGGCACATCAACCTCAACCTCGGGATTGCCTTTCACACCAACGGGTTGACCCTTCGGCACATCAACCTCAACCTCAGGATTACCTTTCACGCCGACAGGTTGTCCCTTCGGTACATCAACCTCAACCTCGGGATTACCTTTCACGCCGACAGGTTGTCCCTTCGGCACATCAACCTCAACCTCGGGATTGCCTTTCACACCGACAGGTTGCCCCTTCGGCACTTCAACTTCAATCTCGGGATTGCCTTTCACGCCTACAGGTTGTCCCTTTGGCACTTCAACCTCAACCTCAGGATTACCTTTCACGCCAACAGGTTGTCCCTTCGGCATTTCAACCTCAACCTCGGGATTACCTTTCACGCTTACAGGTTGCCCCTTCGGCACATCAATCTTAACCTCGGGATTGCCTTTCACTCCGACAGGTTGCCCCTTCGGCACTTCAACTTCAATCTCGGGATTGCCTTTCACGCCTACAGGTTGTCCCTTTGGCACATCAACCTCAACCTCAGAATTGCCTTTTACTAATACAGGTTGCATTTTCACCTTAGTACTTTCTTCCATCCCTTTTATTACCGGATTTTTCTCGATTGTTTTTAAATTAACATCTGGCGTAGAAAATATCGGCTTTGGATTTCCAAATAATGCATTAGGATGATCTACTATCTCTGTAACTATAAGTTGCGGGACATCTTTCTTTAACCCTATGAATTTCTCTATCACTTTTGGGGGAAGTTGTTCGATTGAGGTAATATGAATTTTAGAGGTTTGCTTGGTTGAGAATGGAATTTCCGCTATTTGATTTATAGAACAGGCTTGCCTGGTTGATGGCAGATTGCCCTCTGGGAATTTAAAGAAGAAGTTGTTTTGAGTTTTTTCCGTAGAGGGATTTTCTTTAATAGCGCCAACCATGCAAGCTTGATGGATAAGATCCGAGCCAAAAGAACCCTTTCTCATGTGTGCCTGTTGGATTAGATCATTTTCAACAAGTTCAGTTGGTATCTGTGGATTTAGGAATTTATTAAATTGTAATCCTGTTTCCGAGAATAACACCTTCAACTTATTCTCCTTTTTATTTGGTATCTAAGGTAAAGGTAGAGGTAAAGGTAAAGAGAAATGATACTCTATCTCTATCTCTACCTTTACCTCTACCTTTACCTTTCACTAATTTACCTGCTCATTTTCCGTGATATTTCACCAGCGCGTTTTGGATCCATTTTCATGAAGATAATAGCTACCTGCGTTTTTTTCATCCGGTTAAATATTTCAATAACTATCTGGTCATCCATTTGTGAAAGGATAGCCGCGGCGGCATCTGGTTTCATACCTTCATAATACTGGGTTAATTTTTGCCATTTTTCTTCTTGGTCTTCGAATATAGTTTCCCTTTTTTCCAACACTTGTTTTTTGCGTTCTAATTCTTCTTCTAACAAAAGAAGTTCTTTATCACGATTTTCTATCTTTTTCTCTTTAATATTTAATTTTTTATTCTTATCTTCTAATTCAGCTAATTTAACTTCAATTGTCTGCTTCAATTTTCGCAACTCTTCTATTTTTACCTCTTCATAAGTAATTTTAGGTGGTGCAAAAAATCTCCCTATCCCCGGGATTTTAGCAGCCATCTTCTCCTTATCAAATATTCCTAATACATCAAAAAGATAGACACTACCTATTAGTAACCCGAGCAATACACATAGGAGTATAAAGACTAAAGGTAAATTTCCTTTTCCTGCTTGGTTTTGCAACATATCAATCAGCCTCTTTATAGAATTTCAATACCTTTTCCACATAATTTTTAGTTTCAGTAATTGGTGGAATACCATTTGTTTTTTTAACCGTTTCAGGTCCGGCATTATAAGCGGCTAAGGCTAACGATAGATTTTGATTGAAATCATCCAATAATGTTCTGAAATACTTAGTTCCACCTTCTATATTCTCCTCAGGGTTAAAAATATTAGTTACACCTAATTCCTTCGCTGTCCCAGGCATTAATTGCATCAATCCTGCGGCACCTTTTTTAGAGACTGCATCAGGATTAAAATTCGATTCTGCCTTTATAATAGAAGTGACTAACTTAGGATCCAGACCGTATTTATTGCTATAAGTTTCAATTAATCCTGTAAAATCGTAAGGGTTGTTTTTTCTTTCTTCCATAGTCTTATTCAAGGTATATTCAAAGGAAGGTTCAGCACTTGGTATTATACCAGCACCTTGATAAGCACCTCCATTGAAATCCCCAAATCTTTTATTTATTTCTTGAATTCTATTTAAAACATTGACTACACCTTCTAACATTTTTCAAACTCCTTTCAAATAGTATTGGACTTATTATAGGACATATTGTTCTCTAATATACCTTGTTATGCCGACCTCATCCAAAAACTCTTGGTCTTGTTTTTCTATTTTCTGCTTAAACTGTATAAATTTTCTTTGTTTAAGATTTTCCAGAACTTGTTTTTCTTGAGATGCACCAATCAATTTTTGGGTTATTTCTTTTATTTTCTTGGCTAACCCCTCCAGTTTCTTTCTCTGATTTTCAATATCCTCATACAATTTAATTATATAATTATAGCTCCATTGAATTTGTACTATTACATTTGTTAGGTTTTTTTGTTTTTCGATTAAAAGCATAAATTGTTCCTGCAAATTCTCTTCTAATGTCCATAATATCGCCTCTTCCTGAAGGTATTCTCGTTTTAAATTGGCTAATTGTGTCTTTAATTCATCCTCCTTATATTTTTTAACCTGCAAGACCCGTTCTAATTTAAAATTAAATCCTGGCATGTTATTACCCCTGGTAAGGTTTCAGTAATGAGGTATCAGAAGACAGAAGTCAGAAAACCTGTTATCTGACCTCTGACCTCTATCTTCTGACACCTGATACCTGATACCTGAATGCTTACTACCCTTGCGTGCCTTCCTTACCGACAAATAATTTCATTAATTGAGAAACAGCGGTTTGGTAATCCACCTTTTCAAATATTCCTTGCTTTAAAAACTCCGTTACCTCATCAATCATTGTCAGGGCATAATCGATCTTTAGATTACTGCCTTTCACATAGGCACCAATATCCAGTAAATCCTGTGCATCTCGTATGGTAGCAACTATTTCTTTCAATCGTCTGGCGGCATTGTCATGTTCAGGGGAAACAATATCGAACATCAGCCGGCTAACACTTTGCAAGACATCGATTGCCGGATAATGATTTCGAGCGGCTAAATCCCTGGATAAAACCACATGACCATCCAGAATAGCCCGGACATTATCGGCAATAGGTTCATTCATATCATCTGCATCAACCAATATGGTATAAAGCCCGGTGATAGTGCCTTTTTCCGATGTGCCACTGCGTTCGAGTAATTTAGGTAAAATAGCAAATACAGATGGTGTAAAACCTCGCGTAGTTGGTGGTTCACCGATGGATAATCCTACCTCGCGTTGAGCGCGGGCAAACCGGGTAATTGAATCCATCATAAACATAACATCATAACCTTTATCGCGGAAATATTCAGCAATAGCCGTAGCCACAAATGCCCCTCTTAATCTTATCAAAGGAGGCTCATCTGAGGTAGCGACAACTACCACTGACCTGGCTAATCCCTCCTCCTGTAAATCCCTTTCTATAAAATCCCGCACCTCCCGACCTCGCTCACCTATTAAGGCAATAACATTGACCTCTGCTTTAGTAAATCGGGCAATCATACCCATTAAGGTACTTTTACCAATACCACTTCCGGAAAATATACCAAATCTTTGACCTTTACCTACAGTAAGAAGGGCATCGATTGCTTTTATCCCTAATGGTAATGGATTTTTAATTCTGGGACGACGCAATGGGTCTGGTGGGGAATTTAAAATTGGATAGAAATTCTCATACCTGACAGATGGTTTACCATCTATGGGTTTGCCTAAACCATTTAACACCCTCCCTTTTAATTGTTCACTTACAGGAACTAATAGTGATTTACCTGTAGATAAAACTTTGCACTCCGCGGCAATACCATCCATTTCACCCAGGGGCATTAACAAAACCTTATTGTCTTTAAACCCAACTACCTCTGCTTGAATAGATTTTGTGTTTGGAAGCCATATTTTGCAAATCTCTCCTAATTGTGCAGGTGGTCCTTCAGATTCTATGGTCAGCCCAATAACCTGTCTAACCCTTCCCCCCAATCGAATGGTGTCTAAATTATCCAGGGTTTGTTGAAATTCCATCAATTTAGTCATTCCCATTCTTTTTTCTCCTTTTTAGCCACAAAAACACAAAGGCACTAAAAGAGCTTTGAGCCTGGAGCATAAAACCCGAAGAAAAAAGAATTTCCCTGCTCCGTGCTCTTTGCTCAATGCTAATTCTTTGTGGTTTAGTGATTTCGTGGCATATCTTTCCTCTTCAACATTTCTCATTTTGCAAAACTCTTGCTCAGGTTAAACACCTAAAGCCTCTTGTATAACCTCCAATTGTGACGAAATAGTAGCATCAATCAATCCAAAATTAGTTTCTATCAAACATCCGCCTGGTTCTATATTCTGGTCCTCTTCAAAGATTATTCCTTCCAAACCAGAGGCCTGGGCTAAAAGTCTTTCCTTCATATTGCCTAATTCCGTTAAATACACAGGATTAAGTTTAACCTTGATTTTCTCTTTATCCTTTAGTTTTTTAAGAGCGGCATTCAAATTTTTTAGGATTGCCTCTTTATTAGTAACACTTTCTGCCTTGATTATTTTTTTAGCAATCATAAAGGCTAATTCCACAATCATTTCTTGATTAGCCTGAAGAATCTCCTGTCGTTTATGTTTTGCCTCAACAAGAACACTTTGTATTTCGGAAAACATCTTTTTCAGACTTTCTTCACCAGCTTTAATTCCCTGTTCCTTTCCGGCATTGAATCCCTCTTGATAGGCCTGTTCTTTAGCATTTTGTTCAATCTCTGCTATTTGTGTTTTAGCCTCGGTTAAAATCACCTCTGCCTTTTCTTTAGCCTGATTAATAATGTCATCTGCCTTTTCTTTAGTTTCATCTGCCTTTTCCCTTGCCTTAGATAAAATATCCTCTTGCAGGCTACGACTTATTTCGGTTGCCTCCTTAATTTTCTTTTGTAATTTAAGGAGTTTAATTTGACTTCTTTTAACTCGTTCTTCTATAACATCTAAAATACTTCTTCCTTCGGGTTCAGGTCTGCGTTCAATATCCAGAATCAATTCTGTCCCTGTTGGAGGTAATAATTCACTTTTATAGACATTAGGTGATAATCCTCTCCCCACCCTTTCCTCCTCCTCCACGCGAGACAACTATTTCCCCTGAGTCTTCTAATTGTCTAATAACATTAATCACCTTTTGTTGAGCCTCTTCTACATCTTTAGCGCGGACAGGGCCTAAGAATTCTATTTCTTCCCTTAACATATCCGCCGCACGCTTGGGCATATTTTTAAAGACCATATTTTTGGCTGGATCTGATGCCCCTTTCAATGCCATAGCCAATTCGCGAATATCCACCTCGCGCAGAACACGCTGTGCGGAACGGTCATCCAATCGGGTAATATCCTCAAAGGTGAACATGCGTTTTCTAATTTCTTCTGCCAGTTCAGGGTCTTGCTCGCCAATACCTTCTAACACTGTCCGCTCTACATCACGTTCTACCTGATTTAACATATCAACCACAGAGTCAATCCCACCAATGCGTTTTTCTCCTGCCCTTGTTGTCGTAGTAAAAGAAGACAATTTGGCATGTAATATCGTCTCTACCCTTTGTAATGCTTCTGGTGAACCTCGTTCCATAATAGCTAATCGTCTGACAACATCAGATTGAATCTCAGGTGGTAACTGACTAATAATAACTGATGAGCGTTCTGCAGGTAAATAGGCTAATACCAGAGCAATAGTTTGTGGATGTTCACCTTGAATAGTATTGAGTAGCTGAACAGGGTCAACCTTTTTCATAAATTCAAATGGTTTCTTTTGAGAAAGTAATTTTTCTATTAATACACCGGCTCTTTCTGCACCAAGGGAGCGTGTCAAAAGGTCTTTGGCATAGTCCACTCCACCTTGAAGAATAAATCGTTGTGCCATCATTATTTCGTGAAATTCGCGCATTACTTGTTCTCTTTCTTCAGGATTTATTTTAGGTAAATTAGCAATTTCAACCGTAAGTCTTTCTATCTCCTCTTCACGCAAAAATTTGAATATCTCTGATGAAATATCCGAACCTAAAACTACCATAAGTATAGCGGCTTTTTGTGGACCTGTCAAATTTATAGCCATAATAAATCAACCTCCAGCCTTAATTAAAAATTATGAATTAAAAATTAAGAAGTTTCAATTCCTGATTTTTAATTTTTAATTTTTAATTTTTAATTTTTAATTTCTCTTACTCCTCTGCTAACCAGGTAGAAATCACCTGGCTTGTTTGTTGTGGATTTTGTAGAGCTAAATTTTTAGCTTCTTCTTCCGTAGATGTTATTCCTTCTTTAACTAATTCTTCTCTTGATTCTGCCTCTCTTCTTCTGGCTATCTCTAAAGCAGCTATTCTGTCTGCCTCCTGCTGAGCAATAACCTTTCTTCGATGAATCATCAAGACAATTAAACCACCAATTAGAAATAAAAAGATACTTCCGGCAATAATATAAATTTTAAGTAATGCTTGTGCCTCTTCCTGTTCTCTCTTTGATTCTTCTACCCATTCATTGGTACGGTCAAATTGGATATTTTCTACCTGGACAATGTATTCCCTATCTGGATATATCTTTTCTTTTTCAGCACCAATAGCACCCCAAACCAAGTTTTCAAATTTAGCCATCTCTTCATTAGTTCGTGGTTTATAAATAAGCTTATTTTCTTTATCTACTTTTAATCTACCATGTTTATCACGTTCATATATGCCATCAATAAGTACTGAAACCGATATTTTAGATAGAGCAGGAGATCTTATTTTAAGTATTTCCTCTTTATCAGCCAAGTAATTGGTTTTTGCCTCATTTTTACTATATTCAACAGGTCCTGAAGGGCTAATTACTCCTTTATACCCTGGCATTTGTGCCTCTACCCCTGGAGGACCACCAGCCATAGTTATTTCTCCTTTAAGAGATTCCTTTATGACTTCATCACTTACCTTTAACTGTTCAAAGCCAGGCATACTGTATTTTTCTTCTTTGCTTTCTATACGGTCAAAATTCATCTCCCATTTAACAAATACTTCTATACAATCCATGTCCAGTGCCCGACCTAATTTTCTACGGATCTTACGCTCCAATTCTACTCCTTCCGCTCGCTGTAATTCTAATTGTTTAATAGCTAAATCCTCAAGTTTTCCATCGGCTGATTCTTCTTTTAGGTCTGATAAAATATTACCTTTATTATCAACAATAGTTACATTTTCAGGAGATAAGCCTTCTACTGCGTAGGAAACCAGGTTGATCATCCCACGAACCTGGTCTATAGATAAAGTAGTTTTTGGAGTGAGTCTTAATTTAATAGAGGCCGTAACAGGTTTTTCTTCTTCGGTGAATAATTCTTTTTCCGGCAGCACTAAAAGAACTCTTGCCTCTTCTATATTCTCCATTCCTTCAATGGTACGCGTAAGTTCACCTTGTAGTGCTCTCAGGAAATTGATTCGTCGCTCATAATCAGTAATAGCTAATTTAGTTACATCAAATATCTCATAACCAATTATTCCACCTTTGGGAGCTAATTCCTCTCTTGCTAAATCTATTCTTAATCTATCGCGATCTCTTACTGGTACCTTAATGGTTGTATCATGTAAGCTATACTTCTGTTTCCATTCATCTAATTTAGCAACTACCTTACCTGCTTCTTGTGGGGCAATGTTAGTATATAGATTAACATATTCTACTCTCCCCATATAAAAAACTGAGAATAGTAGAACTGCAAGTACACTTGCCGTAACACCACCAATTGTTATCTTTTGGGTTTTAGTTAAACCCTTCCAAAAGGAAATTATTTGGGTTAACCATACTGGCATGTTTTCCTCCCGTTTTATAAAGAATAGGACATCTTGTGCTCTGTCACTCATCAACTGATGGATTGCAATTATTTACCCAAATGAAGTCCAAGGTTATCAGTAATCGGTCATAACCAATGACTGCTTTCTCTTTACCGATAACCTTTTTCCCCGATAACCGATTACCAGATTTCACTTCGGATGGTTAAATTGTCACTATCTATCAAATCACGCGTGACAGAGCACCAGTACCTCTATGTCCTATTCTTTTATCTTCCACCCATGGCTAATGTATCTTCGTAAGCACGAATTATTTTATCCCGCATAGTCATCGTAAAATTTAAGGCAATACTTGCCTTTTCTGCGGCGATCATTACCGAATGAATATTTTCTATTTCACCGGTAGCTAACATTTGGGTTAATTTATCTGCCTCACCTAATAAATCATTTACATTTTTTAGCTGTTTTTGTAAGGCAGTAGAAAAACTATCTACAAGTTGTTTACTTGAAGCTATTTCTTCTTTTGGCTCTTCTTTTGTTATCATGAATTGAGATTTAGGCATCAACTCATTTATACTAATCGGTGTCAATTTATCAAAACTCTCCTTATTTTATTCTAAAAATTCATTTTTGTCAAGAAAAAATTTAAGTTGGAAATTGGAAATTAGAAATTGGAAAAAGAGGGGAAATTGTATCTATTTTCTCCAATTTTCCAATTTCTAACTTATTTACTAATATCCAGTGCTCTCATCATCATTTCTTTTGAGGCACGCATAGCTGAGACATTAGCCTCATAAGCTCTACTAGCTGTAATCATATCCGCCATCTCCAAAACCACATTTACATTTGGAAGTCGGACATAACCGTCTTTATCTGCATCTGGATGTTCAGGTCGATATTCTATTCTAAATGGAGACGGGTCCTCTTCAATCCCTATTACCCTGACCCCTTTACCATTATATATAGCATTTGATTTAACAAATGGTATATTAAAAGACATCTGTGGCTCGCGAGGGATAAAAACTACCCTTTGTCGCCGATAAGGACCTCCTTGTGGTGTCCGCGTAGAATTCACATTCGCAATATTATTCGCAATAACATCCATCCGTAACTGTTCTGCCGTAAGTCCTGAACCAGAAGTATTGATTGATTGAAAAAGCCTCATCATCTGTTATCGCCCTCCTCCTTTTATTACTGTCTGAAGTAATCGAAGTGACCAGGTTACACGATTAACCACTGCCTCATACATCATAGAATTTTTTGCTAAATTAGTCATCTCACCATTTATATCAACATTATTGAGGTCATTACGAAAAAATGTATCCTCTTCTATATGTATTCGTGGTCTCACCGTAGTTGGGTCCTGTTGAGGTGGATTAAATTGAATATGCCTTTCGTCAGTAGTAATTGCTCTAAAAGAAGAGTAGTTCTTTCTTTGTAATGCCTGCGAAAGCTCATCTTCAAAACTCACATAACTCTTCTTAAATCTCGGTGTATTAACATTGGCAATATTATCGGCAATTACCTTTTGCCGTAGTATCGCCGTATCCAATGTATTCTCTAATATCTTAAGAGTTCGCATCTGTCCAGACTGGTCAAACATTTTGTCTTCCCCTTTTACTAATTAATTGATGTAATCTCTTCCACCTTTAGACCTTTAGTAAATTTATCGGCACTTGCAAGACAAAAGTTTAATTATTTATAAAATCTATAGGACTTACTTCAATTCAGACATTAGACTTCAGACTTTAGACATCAGACTTTTCTAGGTAAGAAATCAGCCCTTTTGTAATTGTCATGCTTTTATTTTTGTATAATCTCTGCCCATTTTTCTCTCTTAAGTCTTAAGTCTTTAGTCTTTAGTCTTTAGTCTTTAGTCT
>SBAY01000264.1 GCA_005239945.1 Nitrospira sp. | reverse complement strand
TGACATACTCCTCTAAGTTCACCACAGGCCCATACGACTTAACCCCTACTAAGGGAACCTTTTCCCTATGTAAGGGTCTGCAATTAGACGGTTCTATTTTCATTTATTTTCCCCTCCCTTGTAAAAAATATAGGTCATATATGACCTATAGGTTTTTATTTGCCACGATTAATGTCAGTCCATCTCCGGCTGTAACCCTATAACCTTGATGTGGCTTATGATTAATAATCGTTCCCTCCTCATATCCTTCATTTATTTCTTCCTTGATACGGCTTATTTTTAATCCTATCTTTTTGGTTAGATTAATTGCCTCTTCAAGTTTCATCCCGACTAACTCCGGCATATAAAAACTAATAGGTTTATTCCCCTGGCTAATGAGTAAATTCACCTTAGAATCCTCGGCTACCTTTGTCTTTGGAAGTGGACTCTGAGCAATAATACAATCCTTTTCTATTTCAGAATAGGTATAAGATAACTCTCCCATCTGTAATTTTGATAAAGAATCAAGTTTATGTCTTGCCTCTACAATATTAATATTCTGGAGGTCAGGAACTCTGACTACAGACTTTCCGGAACTTATCTTTAATTCTATTCTTCTGCCTGCCTTCACCTTTATCCCGGGTAAAGGATACTGGGAAATAACGCAATTCTCAGGTAAAGAATGTGTCTCATATTCCTTCTTAACCCGCAGTTTATGCTTACATAAAATATTAATTGCCTCGACGACATTCTTTGAAGTTATATCCGGAACCAGAACGGTTTTTTTCTGAGAAGATGATGGTAAAAAGATATATAGAACAACACCGCTGACCACTATTAATATTAAAATAGATAAAAGGGTTAATACCCGTAAGATTATCGAACCAATATGTTTTTTTGGCATAAAAATCTCCTATTCTTCATTCCTCATGAAATATCGCTCCACTGAATATAAATATCTCTGCGTCCTTTTCCTTCCAGGCATTTGCAGGAAGCCCAGCTTTATAGCAGGTGTGAGTAAGAAATTCCTCACGATTCCAGCCTTGCTCTGTAGCTACCTGTGGCAGAAGCAATCCCGAATTAAATCCTTTAACAATATAAAGTCCGTGTTTGCCTACCTCAATCTGGTTAATATTATGTATTTGTGTTAACTCTGAAAGCACTGTAATCTCAATCTTTATTTCCTTTATTTCATCTGGGGTTACAGGGGAAAATCTGGGGTCTTCTGTTGAGGCGGCAATCGCCATCTTGCTTACTGCCTGAGCCAGGGGGGCAATAGGCTTGATATAACCAATACAGCCGCGTAATTGTTTATTTTTGGTCAGGGTAACAAATACCCCGGCAGGCTGTTGAAGCTCTGGATAATCATTTACTTCTATTGGTATTGGGGGAATATGTCTGTTGACAATATAATCCTGGATAGTATTCCTGGCAATCTTGAGTAATACCTGTTGTTCCTCATTATCTAATGTCATTGCCTTTACCTCCTTTTGAGTAAAAATAACCGCCCCATAACCAACTACCTTTGATTTATCGCCAATGACCGGCACATCACCCGAATTGGCATAATTCAAGATAGAGGCTTTAGTTATTCCTGATTCCTTAGCTATTAGCATCAATGTTAGAACTGCCCCTGAGCCACAAAGTAATGTTGCGCAGTGTTCATGCGGCTCATTCAGCCAGGTTACCAGTTTATCAATATCCATTCCTTCTATCAAGGAAAGGGTTGTTTTATCCACTTTATCAGCTACTTCATAAGGTGGATAATGACTCATATCCGATGAGGCGATGTATAAAACCTTTTTGCCGCCAATAAAACAAACATTACCAGAGCAGGCCTGACTATTTGAAATAAGGCTCCTGGCTAATATCTGACAATCACTGGGATTACTTATTAATATCGGCAATATTTTAAATTCCTTTAATAGGACTTGCTGGAGAAATGGTATCTGGACCTCTAAGGAATGTTCTTTTGTATGAGCCTCAGGCAAGGATTTAATCATTGGATTAGATTTGATAAGGGCAGAGGCTAATTCCGTATCCACCTTGACTAAGCCAAGTGGTGTTTGATAATAATCGCTTGTGTCGATGGCAATACCCTCAAAGCGGGCATAATGACTCATACCGATTATGACTACGGTATCGAAGGAGCATCCCTCCAATTGTTTATACCCTTGTGCCGCTACCTGTCCTGAGTAGACATAACCCGCATGAGGAACCATTAAGCCAATGATTTGCTCAGCAATCTTTTCATGCTTTGCCTTGACTAAGAAACCATTGATTTGATTTTTTAATTCAGTTGGGTCGGCGGGATAAAAGGCACCAGCCACTGCCGGTTGGCGAATATGTTCAGACTTTGCCAGCGGAGTAGTATTTGTTTGAGAACAACCCTGTGTAGGTAACATCAAACTTAAGGCTATTATTATTGATTTATACCACATTTTTCATTTTTCTTTAGTAATCGGATTGAACAGATTTATCGGATTTTTCTCTTTTATTTATCCGTTTTATCCGCTAAATCCGATTACTAAATTATCTCTTCCTTTATCTATTTTTTACCCTCTTCGGCTTTGAGTGGATACTCTTCCTCATTAAAGAATGCCTTTAATTTTTCCTCTAAAATTCGTGGATTATCTCCTGCTTGAATAGATAAAACACCGGTAACGATAAGGTCTCTTATAAAAACCTCAATCTCGTTTAATTTTTTTAATTTAAGGGCAATAGGGATAAAGATTAAATTAGCCACAGCCACACCATAGAAAGAGGCAATAAAGGCAATAGCCAGCGAATGAACCGTAGTCATAATATCACCGCCACCCATTTTGGCAAGTGCCCCGGTTAATCCCATAATAGCCCCAAGAATACCCATAGTCGGGGCAATACCTCCGGCTGACATAAAAATATCCTCGCCTACTTTATGCCTATGTTTCATATTGGTTACTTCTATATCCAGCACCTCTTCAACCAACTCCGGGTCCACCCCATCGACAACTAACTGAATTCCTTTTCTAAAGAATGGTTCTTTTATATTTTCGATATCTGCCTCTAAGGCTAATAGTCCTTCGCGCCGTGCCTTTTGAGCAAAGGCAATGAGCGTCTCGATAATTTCACCCGGTTCTATCGGCTTATTAAACAAAAATACCTTTAAATAGGCTCCTGTCTTCATTGCCTCTTCCATAGTGAACATAGCCATGGTCGCCAGAACTGACCCTGAACCGATGATGACCATACCGGGGATATTCAAATACCCTGACCCGACTATGCCCATTTCCTCAAGGAGCACGGATAGAACTAACGCCGCACAACCACCAACAACACCAATAACACTGGCTAAATCCATATTAATATTTCCTCCGGATTAACTGATAGTACCTAACCAATCAAATTCTTGCACAAAGAGCAGAAAGATTAATCATGAAAACACGAAAGGACGAAAACACAAAACATTTTTGTATCTTTCGTGCTTTCTTAATTTCGTATTTTCGTAATTAAATTCTGTAACCAAGGATATTTTAGAATATTTTACCAAAAAATTTATTCTGTGTCAAGAAAAATTTTGTCTCTACAGTTCTGAAGAGTAAATTTTCAGGGTTCTTCTTTTTAAGGTAGGATTCGGGGACAAGATGGTATGTTAATTTAAAAAGGGTAGGCTTCGCCTGTGT
>SBAY01000160.1 GCA_005239945.1 Nitrospira sp. | reverse complement strand
CTTTGTGGTTAAAAGGATAATACCTTTTTTCTTGTTGCCTTAAGTTTTTCCTTCTTTTGTCGATATTATACTCGGGTAGTTTCCCTTTTCGGGAAATCTCTTATTTAGTTTTTCCTTAAGTCAGTGCCATTCAATACACGATGCATTATTCAATCTTGGCTCGAAAGATGATAGTTGCTGTACCTTTAGCAGGAATGGTAATCTCTATTGGGTTGTCTGTGGTATTATCTTTATCTCTGCCAATGGTGATAGTGTTAGTGTTATTTGAGAAATTGGCTGCATCATCGTCTAATTGGTCTGTTTGAGTTGCTCCATTAATCAATACCGAATCTTTCTGATAAGTGATCTCTTCTGGCATAACATCAGTTATCACTACCCAGCGGGCTGTATCAGAATCAATGTTTGTAAGCTCAAGTTTATACTCAAGGATATCACCAGGAAGGCTGTTTATAGTGTCCTGGTAATCTGTATTGCGAGTAATATTTCGGACATATTTTTTGAAGATTAAATGAGGAAAAGTATCAAGTGTGACAAATATGGTAGTTGTTCCAACCTTATCGCCATCTCTAACGGTGATAGTTATTGTCCCTACCTGGCTTAAGGTGATAGTTGCAATGAGTCTGCCATTTGTAAAATTACTTATAAAAGTAGGGGTGATACTACCTTTATCAACAGAGAGATTCACTATGCCAATGTAATCTGGGATTACATATTTATCGCTATCCAGAGCAACAATCTGCATATTGAATGGTTTACCCTGGCTAACAGTTGGTGGTGTGTATATCCCAAAGATACTATGTGTTCCAACTTCAACCTCACTTTTGAAGAAGCCTTCACCCCAGTTGCAAAAATATACGGTATTAGGGATATGTGGGTCTATGGCTAATGGCTCTATTTTTAAGAGAGGATCCCCACTCATATTAGCCCCATATTGGGTATCTTTAATCAACTGCCAGCTATCTCCTCCATTAAGGCTTCTATGCAAGGCGACAAAGCCATCTTGTGCCCAATTCTCAGCATAAATGACCTCCGGAACAAAGGGGTCAATAGCCACAGAGATAGGTCGTGCCTCAGCAATTCTCTCCCAGGTTTTAGCTCCATCTAAACTTTTGTAAAGCCCATCAAGGGTAGCTGCATATAAAATATTGGTATTTCAGGGGTGAATAGCAATATCCCGAACTTCTATACCTTTCAGGCTCTGTGTCCAGGTCCCTTCACCTTTTGTTTCCGACTTCCATAGTCCACACTCAGTCCCGGGGCCATAAGCATTAACTGCATAGATGATATCCGGATTCTTGGGATCAAGTTTTATCTTCCAGAACCTGCCAGTATTCTTACCTGTCTGATACCAATTTTCTCCTCCATCAGTAGTTTTATATATCCCAAATGAGGTTTTATTTCTACCACCACCTGTATAAAGTATATCAGGATTGAAAGGGTCTATTGCCAATGCATACCAGCGCACATCATCATTATTTCCTGTTGGCTGCGGTAATCCATTGCCTTTTTTATGCCAGTTTTCTCCATCATTTATGCTTTTATAGATTGTATAGTCGTCAAACAACCAACCCCAGCCATTGCCTCCTGCTGTGTATATAGCGATTGGGGTAGAAGGATTTATAACAACCGGGCCAGCCGACCCTAAATAAGCAGAAGGTTTTCCTATTGTATTGGGAGGTGTTCCAGGTATCTGTTTCCAGGTTTTACCAAAATCTTCTGTCTTATACACCCTTTGTTCACCTGTCCCTAAATAAACATGGCCTGCTGATGTACCAATATTAACACTCCAGGCAAAGACACAGTGAAGCCCCTTATTTGTTTTAGTCCAGAATTCTCCTTTATCTGTGCTCTTAAATATCCCGCCTTCACCGCCATAGTAAATTATATCTGGATTTTTATGGTCAACAACTATTGAGTTTCCATGGAGAAACCATGAAGGAGGAAGATAAGGGTCTATTATATCAACATTGTTTTTTGCAACCCAGGTATCACCATTATCTACGCTTTTGTAAGGCCCATTTCTGGTTGGAAGGTATAATGTATTGGGATTGACAGTGTCAACAACGAGTTGTGAGCCATTACGGTCAGGTTGGCTAAAATATGATTGTTCCTTCAGCAGACCAGTATTTATTGCTGTCCAGGTTCCACCGCCATCCAATGTCCTATATACACCACCATTTATCTCCAATGCATATACGGTAGTTGGGGTGGCTGGATTGACTGTTATACCCTTGGGCAAGATGCGGGCACCAAAAGGCAGACCAATATTTACAGGAGACCAGGTGTTACCACCATCTACTGATTTATATATACCAAAACCCCAGCTGCCTGCATATAAGATATTCCCACCTGATGTTGGGTCGATTGCAAAGACACTCATACCAGGGTCAGTTGCTCCATTGATAACATCTAATTCGTAAAAACTCTGTCCACGGTTATCGCTCCTCCATAAGGACCCATATCTTGATGTTGCCCCACAAAATCTACCTTCACTTCTACAAATATATAATCTTCCAGGATTGGCACTATCACAGGTTATTCCATAAATCTGTTTTCCAGTTAATCCTATATTTGTAAAATTATTTCCTCCATCAACACTTTTATATATGCCGCGACCTCCTGGGGCATCGTTCCAATCTGATAGAGGTGCAACATAGACTGTCGTAGGTGTTGCCGGGTCAACAGCCAGTGCTGGGCCTGCGCCATGAGCGGTATTTTCATAACCATCCTTTACAGCATCACCAATCGCCTTCCATGTCTTACCCGCATCAATGCTCTTATAATATCCATAATCTGCTGAAAGGTATAAGGTATTATTGTTTTTAGGGTCCATCACCATTGCCCAGATATAGGCAACTATAGAAGGACCTCTTGGCTCAAAGATAACCTTTGAAACCTTTATCTGATATGGTGCATCAGGGCCATTGGGTGGGTCATAGCGGAGATTGTCCTCTGTATCCATGGCAGAGATGTAGTAGTCTATCCCAGCAGTTGTCACAAAACCTTTAGTAACAGTTGCAATGTAAATATCATCACCTTGATAGACCATAGGGATTTGGCTATATTCACCACCTCCGGTATTGCGATAATGCAAGTTAACCTCTTTAATCCCTTCATCATCCACAACACTTGCCATTATGAGTATATCTCTATCCCAAACTGCCCTCTTTACCTGGATATGGCCGATATAGGGTGCTATTTCATCCTTTGGATGTCTTTCAAAGAATTGCCACATCAACTCTCCTGCAGAGATATCCATATTGATCTTTCCAACCTGGGTTTCTGACAATGTTGATGAACCGCCAGGCCAGGTATGACCACCATCCTCTAATGTCCAGAGAATAACCTCTGAGCCTTTCTTTCCAAGGCCATATACTGTGCAGACTGCATTTCCTGTTCTGGTCGTTGTCGCAGGCTCTTGTTGGCATCCATTATGGTTAACCCAAAACTGGATAGTTTCTGCCACACTCGGGTAATCAATCGGCTCAATCGACTTTGTTCCAACACCTCCCTCGTAGGGCACATATTCATCTTGCTTTCCATGAAAATGAATAATTGGGACAGGATTATTTAATGTATAAGAGCCAGGGTTAACACCCAAAACCCCGCTTACTGGAGCAAAAGCAGCAATCCTATCCGAAAGCTCAAAGGCAAGCCGATAACACATAAATGCACCATTGGAAAAGCCAGTAGCATAGATGCGATTTTCATCAATATTAAGATATGTTTTAAGGTCATCCAACAATGCCCTTGTAAAGCCCACATCATCTATATTATTGGCTTTTGCATAACCAAAACCGCTTCCAGAATTAAAGGTAAGAAATTTGTCAAAGAATATCCCTGTTCCAGCAGGATAGACAACAATAAACCCATATTTGTCGGAAATGCTATCCATTCGTGAATCATAACGCTGCTGCTCTGGATTGCCAAGCCCGCCATGAAAGACCAAAACAACAGATGCTGGTTTATCGCTGTTGTAATTTTGAGGAAGGTATAGGTCATAAAACCGTTCTCTACCACCAAATTCTAAATAATGAGGAATAACCTCTCCGTTTGTATTTTGGGCAATTAATCCAATTATTAGACATAGAGAGTAAATAATTTTTACAGGTAAATATTTTTTCATTTTACTATCTGCATTACTTGCTTCCCTAATTTCATGATTTAATTCCTTGTAACCATTCAGCCGCTATACGGTTATGAAAATACTCTCTGCTGCCAAATGAAGGGCATCGACCTCCGACACGATGATTATTTCGGGGCTCAATATATTCACTTTCATTGCAGCCCGATACCTCACGCCTCCCAGCAACACACATAGTTTGTTACCTCCCTATGCGTGGGATTTGGTGCTGAGCTGGTTGCTAACCTTTGCTCAAACCAAACTTTCACTGATAAGAACCAATAAACTCGCTCGACACACCCATTTTGGTACCTCCAATTTTCTTCATAGTAACAGTTACATTATCCCTTCATAAACAATTCGCACATCCCCTGTCAAATAGAGATTGGTGATATTTTCTCCTGCTCTATCAAAGTCTATCTCAAGTATCTCATCTCCCCTGGTTATCATTTTTACCGGAGGATTGGCTAATCCTAAGATAGCGGCAAGACAGGCAGAGGCAGATGAGCCTGTGCCACAGGCTAATGTCTCATCCTCTACCCCCCGTTCATAAGTCCTGATTTTGATCGTTTGGGAATCAACTACCTGGATAAAATTCACATTAGTTCCTGCAGGGGCAAAATCCTGATGCCACCTGATTTCTCTTCCCCAATCAACTATCGGTGCGTTTTCTATTTTCTCAGTGATTAAAATCGCATGAGGCACACCGGTATTTAAACAATGCAAGGTTACCTCAGTATCTTTTAGTTGAACCTTTTTGTTGAGTGTAAGATTAATTGGGTCGGTAAGTTTAACTTTAACCCGTTGGTTAGTTACCTCGGCATCAATTATTCCCGCCAGTGTCTCGAATTTCATTGAGCTACCTGCAATTTCCTTGTCTTGAGCGAATTTAGCCACACATCTTGCCCCATTACCACACATCTCTGCCTCACTACCATCAGAATTAATAATCCTCATCTTGAAATTGGCTACCTTTGACTGCTCCACAATAAGTATTCCATCCGCACCAATACCCAATTTCCGCGCGCATGTTTTCCTTACCCAACCAGGGCTAACATCAATCGTCCCATCACGGTTATCAATTACCACAAAATCATTTCCACTGGCAACCATCTTAGTAAAGTAAATTTTATCCATATTAATTATAATTATATCATTAATCTCAAAAAAATTCAAGTGAAATTTACGAGGAGACATTCGAGAAATAAGCCACAAAAACATAACGGCACTAAATTTCACTAAAATTTTCTCTTTTGTGGAATTTTGTGTCTTGGTGATTTTGTGGCATATCTTTTCCTTTTTTGCTTTGACCCAAATTTCACACTTTTAAAAAATAGATGTAGGAATAACAAGGCTCCACAGAATTTTAGACACTACACATATAAATCTTCTTAATAGGCAAATCATAATACCTTATATCTAAAGCTTCATATATCGCTTTATGCCTACCTTCTGGAAGACCAGATTTTCTAATATTAATTATTTTACCACTCTTTCCAGAATAATCATACATCGCCTTATCAACATAATAATGGACATAATATCCTTGTCTCAGTGTGATTCACTTCATTGACAATACCCCCTCTATTTCACCTTCACATTTTACATCTTCTCTTGAGATTATTTGACTCCTGACTATTTGTCAAGAAAAAGATTACCATTTCAAGACATTATTTAAGTCACCACAGTTAGGCTTTTAAATTTGATTCCTTGATTTTACTGGGGTTTTTAAGGCACCACCATCCTTTTTTGACCATTTTTTTGTAAAAAAGTGCAAAACTTGGGCAAGGAACAGGTTTTTGATTTTTTTGTAGGTGGCGGAAACAGAAATTCCCCAACTTTTAGTAGTGGTTTAGAGAGAGGTGTTTTTTAAGGGGAGAGAAACCCTTTTTGAAAAAAGTGTTTCTCTCCCCTTAACCCCCTCTCTTTCCCAAAACTTTTTAATCACAAGAG
>SBAY01000070.1 GCA_005239945.1 Nitrospira sp. | reverse complement strand
CCCTATGCGTGGGATTTGGTGCTGAGATGGTTGCTAACCTTTACTCAGACCAGACTTTCACTGATAAGAACTAATAAACTTGCTCGGCACACTCATTTAAAATCTCCTTAAATCTAAAGTTTCGTGAATTTTTAGCTTATAAGCTGACCGATAATGTAGCGAGGCGATTTATCGCATACAAGGTATAGTATTTAATGAATCAAACCGCTACAAGATGTATGTGTTGATTCGGCAAACAGGATTATCGGTCAGTCTCCTTACCCTTCCCATCCCCCAGAAGATAAATCTTGGACTCCTTTATCTTTTGGAGTCCTCAATCTATTGAAAGGAATTAGCTGAATCTACGAAAATAATTTTTGGCAATTTGGGGTTTAACCTTTACATTGCAAAAATTCTAACTCCCTGTACTCCCAAAGGGTTTGCGACTCCTGAAATTCACGAAACTCCAGTTAAATGTTAGCAAACTGATTTCTTCTTATAATTTGATACCCTTTTATCAATTCAGAAATACCTTCTTGCAAAGAAATCTTTTGTTTAAATCCTGTCTTTTCAATTTTTGCATTACTAACAATATAATTTCTCTTATCAGGATCTTCTCCTATTTCTGCTTCAACAAAATAGAAATCAGGAATCTGTTTTTTAATTTCCTCACAGAGTTCCATCTTGCTTAAATTAGCATCGCTTAACCCTACATTATATGGCTCATCCTTCATAATATCAAAATTATTCAGGCAATGAATAAATACATTAGCGATATCCCTAACATGAATATAATTTCTCTTAAAATGAGCTTCAAAGAGAACCAAAAAGCGGTCAACTACAGCCCGATAGACAAAATCATTAACCAAAAGGTCAAGTCGCATACGAGGACTTATACCAAATGCTGTCGCAAGCCGTAAGGTAATACAGTTCCCAGAGCTTAAAAGAATTTCTTCTATTTCTACTTTTAAACGGCCATAAAGTGAAATTGGATTTAAAGGGGTATCTTCAGTACAATAAATTCCCTCTTGCCCTATCCCATATCCACTATTGGTGGTAGGAAAGATAATCAACTGATTTTTGCTCCGAAGATTTAATATCATCTTTATGGCGTCAAAGTTGACCATTTTAGCCCTTACCGGATCTCTATCACACAATGGTGCTCCTGTCAAGCAAGCCAGAGGGAAAATTGCATCCACTTTCTTTAGACATTTTGAGAGCAATTCCTCATTACAAACATCTCCCCGAATGATGGTTAATCTCTTATCATTACAACAATCCAGCAAAGATGTCTGGTTATACATAAAGTTGTCTATAACAATTACCTCATAACCGCTCTTTAATAATTCGGGAACCAATACCGAGCCTATATAACCCGCTCCTCCTGTAACTAATATCTTCATACTAAATTTACCTCCCTAATTCTTTTAAAATAAGCCTTCTGCAAAATTCATAACTTATTGATATTTCAGTAAATTATGAAATTGTTTTTCTTGACTTTTCCTCCATACTCTGACTCTATTCCTTTATACACATTCTTTTAGCCACAAAGACACAAAGACACTAAATTTCACTAAAATTTCCTTTTGTGGAATTTTGTGTCTTAGTGACTTTGTGGCATATCTTTCCTCACATTTCTTATTTTGCAGAAGTCTACTTTTAAAATAATCATTACTTACATTCTTCAATAGTCTTAATGATATTTATTTCGTCAAGATGATTTAGTTTATGTAAATAGTTTCTACCTCCACTTTCAAAAATATATTCATCTTTAAACCCCAAATTTTTCAATTTAATACTTGAGTTTTTATTTTTTAAAATATTTAACATTAAACTATCTAAACCACCTTTATTCATAAAAGCCTCTTCGAGAGTAACAATAAATTTATATTTCTTTAGGGAATCAAACAGTAAATCTTCCTTTATAGGTTTTAATAGAAAAACATCTATCACTCCAATATTTCCTCCATGTAGGTCTTTTGCTATTTTTAGAGCCTTATGTGTCATATATCCGGTAGAAACCAGGCAAATCTGCTCCCCTTGCACCAATTCATAAAACCCATTCTCTAAATTGAAATTTTCAATTTTATTGTAAATTGGAGGTAAAGGTTTTCCATCTAATCTTATATATTTAGGCTTTTGAATATTGATTGAAAAATCTACAAATTTTTCTGATAGTATCCAATCACTTGGGGAAAATACTATAAAAGTGGGAAGGCTTCTTATTATAGTAATATCTTCCAGACAATGATGTGTAGGACCTGATACATCATAACTTACCCCTGTCCCTACACCTATTAAATTTACATTTATTTCCTTTATCTGCGCTGATAGAGACAAATTTATTCTTATTTGTTCATAGGCCCTCATTGCTAAAAATGGTGCTATGCCATAGGCATAGACAATAAATCCTTCTAAAGCTAATCCCGTAGATAAATTTATGAGATTTTGTTCAGCAATACCAACATTTATAAATCTATCTTTAAATTTTTCTTTCAGTGCATCAAGGGCAGGGGCTCCAAAATCAGCCGATAGAAAAAAAATTGCCTCGTTTTTATGCATTTTATCAAAAATTTGTTCTATCAAGGCATCTCGCATTGTTTTTATCGGAATATTATTCATTTCAGTTCCTTAAGTATATTATCTATTTCATCTTCTTTTAATGATTTTATATGACAGAGAGGATCATTTTCTAACTGAGAAACACCTTTTCCTTTTTGAGTATTAGCAATTAGCACCATTGGTTGCTTGCTTTTGTTTTTTTTGAAATGATTTAAAGCAAGATATAACTCTTCCATATCATGACCATTAATAACTTTTGATTCCCAATTAAAAACATTAAATTTTTCCTCTAACGGCTCTAAATCTAAAATATCTTTTTGATAACCAAGCATAGACATCTTATTATTATCAATAATTAATATAATATTGTCTAATTTATGATGTGAAGCAAACATAATAGCTTCCCAAACCGAACCTTCATTTAATTCACCATCACCTGATAAAATAAATACCTTTGCCTTTATTTTTTTTCTTTTTAAAGCCAGAGCCATCCCACAACCTACCCCCAACCCATGTCCTAAAGAACCATTTATCGTTTCAAATCCTGGTATGTTATCTGGAATACTTCCCAGCATGGAATCCTCTTTGCATACATTTTTTAACTCTTCTTTGCTAAAAAACCCTAAATTTGCTAATATTGGATATAAAGAAATTGCTCCATGTCCTTTACTAATTATAAATCTATCCCTCTCTTGCCAATGTATATCTTTTGAATTAAAGTTTAAAATCCCACCATAGTATAAAACAACAAATATCTCAACATCGGATAAAGATGAAGCTAATCTTGTTTCTGGAGCAATCTTATGTATTTTTAGGGTTTCTTGCCTTACCCATAAAGCTTTTTGTTTTAAAAATTCAAATAGATCTGTATTAAATCTCATCTCATTATCTCATTCCTTCTTTTTTCAACGAATAATCCCTGTCCGCCCCGCAACATCATTTGAGCAATCGAACTTGTCAAAACCTTTCTTTTTTTTCATTCTATTTCATTACTACCTGCCAATTTTAGGTTAAAATTATAACATTCTTACAATTACTTTGCAAGTATTTTTTGCTTTACTAGTAACCGCTCAGTGAACGGTAGAAAGTAACCACAAAAACTAATATTGGAAGCCTCAACGAGTTTGAGGATATTGTGCCCACTTTTTTTAAGAGGAAATTTCTCCACCCATTCACTGAGCGGTTACCTTTACTATCTTATTCCATAATCATCTTTTAGATATTTATGAATTTTTATAAAAAAACATATCATGGCTATTATTATCATAAACATAATAACAAAATCTAATGCAAATCGCATAGAGTACGAAAGATATGTTTCAAAAGGACCTATTGGAGTATCAGGAATGAATTTTATTAATATTGGCTTAAATATTAACAAAGGATTTATAAATACAATCTCATATAAAAGGCAAAGAAAAACAATAGTTGCCCATATTTTTCTAAAAATAAGCCTAAAAAACATAAGATATGTACCAATTCCTCCTAAAAAACAACATAGGGAAAGCAAAACTCTCCCTTGAGGTTGTGAAGAATAGTGTATCAGAGTAACAGATTGAATTAAAAGAGTGATAAAGACTAATAATATTCCCATTAATTCCTTTTTGCTTAAAATATAGTTTTCAAATTTCTCTTTTTCTTTAAAAGAAAATAAGAGCAAAAAGATTGGGAAAAACCAAAGAACATATATAGTACAGAATACCTTAGAGAAAAGAAGTGATCCAAAAATAAACAAGAATGAGTTTCTTGTAAATTCTAATTTTTCATCTTTCATTCTAAACTTAAAGATATATATAACCATAAGAATAAAACCAAGTATTCCATAAGGAGTAGCAATCTTATTAAAAAATATATTCAATGGACACATTACGACATGCTTAAGTGGATTTTGGTCATAAGGAATCATTGTATGTGTTGAAAAATAGTAAATAGCATTTTGATAAATCCCAATTCCTGTTCTTATCAGATTCAAAGGGGATAAAGCCCATACAGTTGGAAGATGAGTTTGAAGGTTGACAGCCCCTGTATAAGGATACAATACTGCTACGCCTGAATTTAGATAAAATGGAAAAAGTAAGATTAAAAAACTAATTGTAAAGATAAAGATATATTTAGCTATCTGTCTAATTCCCAGAGTTCTATAGAGATAGATTATAATTGCTGGGAATAAAATAATGGGAATTTGTTTAAAAAGAATACTAATAGCTAAATTGACTGCTGAAAGTTTATACCTTTTAGTAAAGAGAAGATAAATACTTGTTATCATAAAAAACAGAAAAACATCGTCATCATTACCCAAAAATCCTGAACTGTATAGATTAATGTATGAAAATGAAAAAATTATGCTTAAATATTTTGCTGTTTGAATATTTGAAATTCTTTTTACGATATAGAAAAACGGTATTATTGTTAGGCAACTAAAAATAATACTTGGAAATTTAAGTAAGAAATAATCTGTTCCAAATATTGCAATCCATCCTGCCATTAATGCAGCTAAAAGAGGACCATATAAAAATATATTCCCATTGCTTATGTTAGTTAAATAAAGTGGTTTACCATCTAACAATAGATTTGCTCCATCAATATAGGCATAGAAATCATGGGGAATACCCGGATACTGAATAAAGATATAGGCCAATATTATTCTTATTATAAAAGATGTTAACAAGAGTAATATTATAAATCTTTTTTCAGTTGAGTAAGACATTAAATTTAGCATATCAAATTTTCCATTTCTCATATAAATTTTCCTTATATTTTTATAGCCAATTATTAACCCAGATTATATATCGGTCCATAAATGACTACAGAATTTAGAAGGACGTTATGTATGTAACAAAATTAACACTAATAAAATCATAAATACGCTGTGATACAACATCAACGAATACAACGAATAAATGAAAGGCTAAAGCCTAAATTCCGGAATTAATCCTTCAGGATTTCATTTAAAGATAATTCGTGCCTATTCGTGTTCATTTATGATTTCTTCACGCATTATTTTTTGTAGATTCCATAGATAGTTGTTCCCACAGGTAAAGGAATATGATATTTTATCAACTGGTTTTCAACTTTCAATAACGAATAAAGTATATTATTAATGAACATTGGTAATCTCATGAAATGTATCTTCGGATTACTAATTTCTTTGCGATTCATAATTCTCTGGAAGGCTACCAGTAAAAACAACGAAAATACCCAGTATCCCACTTCTACACATCTAAAATTCAAAAGCCTATTTTTAAGAATTCTTCTATTATATCGTCTAAAGTGCTTTAGTGCCCTGTCATGTGAACTATACAGAAAATTAAAGGCAGGAACAGTAAATATAAAAAATCCCTCAGGCTTAAGCACACGGTAAATTTCATTAATGGCTAACTTATCATCTTCAATGTGTTCTAATACATCAAAGGCTAACACCAAATCAAAAAAATCATTAGGATAAGATATATGACAGGCGTCACATACCTTCTTCTCAAAAACAAATTCCTCTGGAATTACTTTCAGGGCATCAGAATCTATGTCTATTACATATATTTCTCCCCATTGACTAACGATTGGTAAATCATCCCCTGTGCCGACACCCAAATTTAATATCTTTAACCTTCTTTTGCTTTTTAATTTACCTATCAAGATATTTATAAGTTGAATCTTAGCTTTATGCCAAAAAAAATCCTTTGTTGCTCCGACTTGATAATCTTTATGGTCCATAATAGTTTTCTCAAAGTAAATATTTTCTCACTAAGGTAAGATAATCAAAAAAAGAATTGATATAGGCTGATAGAGAGCGTTTTGTCCCGGAAACATTTCTCCACTCCTTTACTGGAACCTCAAACAACCAATCACTTTTGTCTTGCAAAAAAGGAAGACGCAATAGGCGAATAATAATCTCCACATCAAATATCCACCTTGAAGAAAAGGGGGTTTGAACCACAGGAATAAGTATTTCGCTCTTAAAAAGTTTTGCCCCACATTGTGTGTCATAAACATCAAAACCAAATGTCAAACACATAAGTGTAGCAAATAATCGTCCTATGTAATGACGAAAATTTACACGTTCAATTACCCTCCCAGCCAAATGAACTCTGCTACCAATAACTGCTTGCACATCAGGATTTGTTTGAAAAATATCCATAAAATCCCAGATTTCTGAGAGAGGAACTGCCATGTCAGCATCCCAGAAACCTATTATGCTATAAGTCTTTTTCTCTAATAAATAAAGCATACCTAATCGTACGGCTTCTGCTTTTCCTTTGTTTTCACTCAATAACAAGCATAAGGCTCTGGACGGATTAGCCTCACAAATCTTTTGAATAACCTTTAGTGTATCATCAACACTACCATCATTTACGAATAAGAATGTCAAGTCAGGATGTTTCAATAATTCGTTGATAAAATCATCTATCCGTAATCGTCGTTCTTCATTGTAGCAAGGAATTACCACCCCCATGTTAGTCGATAATAACACACCTGCCTCCTCTCATAATTTAATGATCTACACATATCATTTTTTCGACTGACAGAAATTTGCTTTTTAGGTATTTGGAATATTCCTTTAAGTTTTGTTTATTCTGAAAATATTATAGCAAAAATTTTATCTTGTGTCAATAAAAATTTTGCCAATGTCATTTACGAATTAAAAGTGGACTGTTCTGATCCTAAAATAATTATTAAAAATAGTAGTGGTAGTAATATTGTGGATAGTGTGGGTAACTCTAACGGAGTTATCCAAGCAATTGTGAATAACTCGAAGAGTTATTCAAGCGATTGTGGGTAACTTGTGGGCAACTCAAAGAGTTGTCCATCAAGTTATCCACATGAGCATCAATTGCATCACTATCTACATTTTTTCTTTAACCTTTTTGATCTTTTAGGTGTCCACTTTTAAATCGTTGCTAACATAAAAATTTTGCCAAATCAGTAATAGATTAATCATTGGTGGAAATTCTACGGTGAGACATTATACCAATCTTAAAACGGATGTTCCGCCAGCATTTTTGGGTTAAGATGTTGTTAAGTAAAGAGTTGCGTTGATTTCTATCTGAAAATGTAGCCACTAAAAAGTTTGATATTT
>SBAY01000124.1 GCA_005239945.1 Nitrospira sp. | reverse complement strand
GTAATTAAAAATTATGAATTAAAAATTAAAAATTGAGGGAAGAGAAAAGAATTTATGATTTTTAATTCATATATTTTCCCCTTTCTTAATTTTTAATTCTTAATTTTTAATTTTTAATTATACAAGGAGGTAAGAAATCCAATGGCTATAGGAGGAAATGAACTTTCAAAGGAAGAATTAGAGGCTCTTTTAGGTGAAAGTGGAGAAGAAGAATCTTCTGTATCAGGATTGAGTAAAGAAGAAGGTAGGGTATTAAAGGATATTTCCGGCACTTCTATGAATGCGGCGGCAACGGCACTTTCAACTATATTAAATAAGCAGGTGACTATTGCTGAGCCTGCTGTGAATGAAATTTCTCCAGAAAAGGTTACAAATAATATTTCAGGAGCGGCAATTGTTGTTGAGGCGGAATATTCTGGTGGGATTAAAGGTCCTACCTATATAATCTTTTTGAAAGAACATGGGGCAATGATTGCCGATTTAATGATGGGTGGTGATGGTACATCTCCCCCAGAAGATATTAATGATTTATACCTTGGGGCATTAGGTGAGGCCGTAGGACAAATGACAGAATCTGCGGCGGCATCGTTGTCTTCTTCATTAGGTAAAACGGTTACCGTATCTGCACCAAAAATAAAGGTTATCGATTTCAAAAAAGGTATTCCAAAGGATTTACCTATATTCCAGGAAAACAAAATAGTTGAGGTAGATTATAATTTTACATTAGGAGATTTAAGCCAGGGTAAGTTAATGCAGTTATTGCCGTTAGATATTGCTAAACCAATAGTTACTTCTGTCATAGGAGAGACTCCCAGGGCTAAAGAGTCGCCATTTGCATTTGCTCCAGGTGTTCATCCTGTTCAATTTGCCCGATTATCACCGACTGAAACAACTCAATTACCCGCAAATTTAAAACTGTTGATGGATGTTCCTATGAGTGTAAGTGTGGAAATTGGACGAAAGAAATTGACCCTTAAAAATATACTGGATTTAGGAACAGGCTCTGTTGTCGAATTGGAAAAAATGGCTAAAGAACCTGTTGATATTCTGGTTAATGGTAAATTGATTGCTAAAGGAGGGGTTGTGGTCGTTGATGATAACTTCGGTGTTAGAATTACAGAGATTCTTACCCCGGAAGAAAGACTCGAATTCTTGAAGTAAAAGTATAGATATCAGGCAAAGAGTGAGTTTTGTTGGTCTTATCGTAACCGTTCAGGTTGTTTAGGCTATAGGCTGTAGACTGTTAGCTATTGAGTATTGATGACCCAGAATCTTCTCGTTTTCCATGTTTTTGAGTCGCAATCAAAACCGTGGTTATCAAATCCCTGAGTTTTATATCATCTCACCTACCTTCGCCCTACAGCTTAAATGCCTACAGTCTATCTACCTGAACGATTACGCCTTATCTGACACCTGATATCTAACAAAATGAGGATTAATATGTTTAAAAAAAAAATCGCCTGGTTTGTAATTAGTGTTTGTTTGATAACATTTATGAATTCCAAAATATGGTCTGAAACAAAAACGGTTGAAATTAAACAAGACCCGACAAAACTTGAGCAAACCGTAAAACAACAGGCTCGTTTAGTAAATGTTGATTCAGATAAAAATACGGCAGAACTTCCTGTGCCCAAACAAATTTTGCCAGAGGAAGAGAAAAAACTTGCTAATCAAGACTATAATATCAACTTTTTCGTTCTTATTCTAAAGGCGGTTTTTTCACTCTTGATTATTACCGGGCTTATCTATTTTGTTCTCCGTTTCTTCCTGAGTGGCCAGAGATGGCTTACTAAACAACAAGGCCTTATTCGGGTTATCGGAACTCACCCTTTAACCCCTAATAAATACATTCAAATAGTAGAAATTGGTAATAAATTATTAGTTTTAGGCATTTCTGACCATAGCATTAATTTATTGACTGAGATTATAGATAAGGAAGTGATAGATTCTATTAAAATACAATCCAGCAGACAGGAGGAGAAAATGCAATTATCCTTTATTCAACATCTAAAAGAAAGAATTTCCGGGGGAGAAATAAAACAAACAAATTATGAAGAAAAACTCCAATTCTTGAATAAACAAAGAGAGAGATTGAAAAAATTATAAGTGTTCAGCCGAAAGTTTAAACGGAATTCAGGAAAAAGATGTGGGTAAGGATTAGTTAATAGAGGAGGTAAGTGGTTGTTACCTGCTTTTGTGCCATAAAACATTGTCCAATCTGAAAACTGACCGCTGAGAGCGGAATGCTTACCTAAAAAGGGAAACAGAGTGAATTACTTCGATATAAATATGGCCTTGTTAAGGAAGAGAGAACCGAGGTTATATAAACGATTAGAAACAGTATCTCCGGCTAAAGATGTTGATTTTGACTCTTTAGCCATCTCTACTAATCTGATTGATAGTAAGATTAAGTTAAATCATATCAATACCCTGGCGGTGTTAGGGTTTGGGGTGGGTACTCATGTCCGAGAATTGGTAGAAAAAATACCACCGAAAACATTTTTATTAGTAATTGACCCGGACATAGCGACATTCAAGGCATTACTTCCCATGATAGATTTAATCCCAATCTTAAAATCATCCAATGTTAAACTTGCTATTGGTGAAGATGCCTCCACTGCGGTGCGTTATCAAATAGATGATTATTATAAGGTAAATACGGTACCGGATATCGTTATTGCTGAACATAAACCTTCTCTAGAGAAAAATCCGGAGTACTATAAAGAGATAAAAGGGTTATTAGAAGAATCCAGTATTATTGCCCATCAGAATTTAGCAACCTTGGTAAGTAATGCTACACTTTGGCAAGAGCAGATTTTAGCTAACCTGCCGATTATTATAAAATGCCAGGCTTTAAAAACATTATTTGGGAAATTTCTCAATATTCCTGCAATTATAGTCTCAGCAGGACCTTCTTTAGATAAAAATGTTGCCTATTTAAAATATGCCAGAGATAAGGCATTGATTCTGTGTGTAGATACAGCCTTAAGAACATTGTTCAATCATGATATTAAGCCGGATATTGTGGTGAGTATAGATGCCTCGACTAAAAATTATAATTATTATTTAAAAGACCTTGATGTTTCAGATTTATATTTAATGGCAGGACCAGCAGTTTATCCTGAGACTATTACCTCTTTTGCCCCAAATGTATTTGTAAGTGGTTTTGGACACCCTTTATTGACCTGGATTGAGGCATTTATAGGTGAGCGAGGGAATATTAAACTTGGTGGTTCTGTTTCAACTGCGGCATTTGATTTTGCCAGAAGATGTGGAAGTAACCCGATTATTCTTATTGGTCAGGATTTGGCTTATCCCGATGATAAGATATATACCTCTGGCGTGAAACAAGAACGAATAAAAGAGGTAGAAGAGTTAATGCCAACCGAAGAGATTATCTGGGTAGAGGATGTTTTTGGTGGTCAGGTAAAAACAGTTAGAGGTTTTTGGACATGGATTAAATGGTTTGAATATCAGATAAGTGAAATGTCTGATGTCCTTTGTATCGATGCTACGGAGGGAGGAGCTAAAATACAAGGAACTAAAATTATGACTTTAAAAGAGACGATCGAAGATTATTGCCAAAAAACATTTAACTTCAAACAACCGTTACATGAGACATGTAACTCCCATATTTTACCAGATTTAACCGCACTTTCGCGAGAGATGGAGGTATTAATAAAGGATTGGAAAAAGGTGCAATTCGTTAGCAAAGAAGGTGCTATGTTAACCAAGAAACTACTTGAAATAATATCAAATAACCAGATGGATAAAAGAGCAAATAAGATATTGAAGGAAATAGGTATTCTATATCGGCGTATAATTGAAAATCATCGAGGATTATTAAAAATTGGCAGCTGGAATTTAGAACCGTTATTATTTCGTATGGAAAAATATAATCTAAGTAGTGACCTGGGTGTGAGAATTGAAGGATGCAAGGTGTTCTTTGAAGAGATATTAGATTATTGTCAGAAATCTGTGCTGGGATTACAATCAACCCGTGATAAATTATTACAAATAGAATTAGAAAGAAGGTAATCTTGAATTGGAAATCGTATCAATAATAATTATTAGCTATCTTATAGGTTCGATACCAACGGCATATCTTGTTGGCAGGATTTTTGGCAAGGTGGATATACGAACGGTTGGTAGTGGTAATGTCGGTGCAAGTAATGTCTTTAGAGTGGTAGGAAAGATAGCCGGTATCAGCGTGTTAATAATTGATATTCTGAAGGGTTTTCTACCTGTTTTGATAGTTCATTGTCAAGGTTTTGATACGCTAACTGAAATTGTAGCCGGGTTAGGGGCGATTAGCGGACATGTTTGGACGGTATTTCTTAAATTTAAGGGGGGTAAAGGGGTAGCCACAGGGCTGGGTGTATTTCTTGGATTAGCACCTTTACCTGTTTTGATTATCTTAGCGCTCTTTATCATCGTGGTGGCTATATCTAAATATATCTCCTTAGGTTCGCTTATAGGTGCAGTGCTTCTGCCGTTATTACTTTTTTTATTTGCCACGGAAAGGGCAATAATAATCTTCGGCACAGTAGTCTCTTTGCTTATTATTATAAAGCATATCCCTAATATTAAAAGACTTATGATTGGTCAGGAACATAAATTCAATATAAAAATGAAAAAAACTTAATATTTATCACAATTTTTTATTGATTTATGTAAAAAATGCTTGCATTTTTTAAAAGAATATGATATTATAAACACCAATGATGAAAATTGGGGTATTAGGCGGTGGTTCCTGGGGAACAACATTAGCTATTTTGCTTCATGAAAAAGGTTTTTATGTTAAAGTATGGGAATTTTCGAGAGAACAGGTAGAATCAATAAAGGCAAGAAGAGAGAATATCCGATTTTTACCAGGTATTTTTATTTCAAATGAAATTGAGTTCACTACATCTTTAGAAGATGTAGTCAAAGAGGCAGAGGTAATAGTTATTGTTCTTCCCTCGCAGGTAGTAAGGGATGTAGTCAAACAATTAGTTTCAATAATTAAACCGGGGGTAGTGATCGTTTCTGCGGTAAAAGGTTTAGAAATTGTGACTATGAAACGAATATCGGAGGTGATAACTGAATACCTTCCGCAAGGAGCAAGAATTGGTGTTATCTCAGGACCTTCTCATGCAGAAGAGGTAAGTCGTAAGATTCCAACGGCAATAGTTTCAGCGGCAGAAGATGAGAAGGTAGCGAAATTCATTCAGGAATTATTTTTAAATCCAAATTTAAGGGTATATACTAATACAGATTTAATTGGAGTAGAATTAGGTGGGGCATTAAAAAATATTGTGGCTATAGCCGCAGGTATCTCAGATGGACTTGGATTAGGAGATAATACAAAGGCGGCACTCATCACCCGTGGATTAGTGGAAATTATTCGAGTAGGAAAAATATCAGGTGCAAAGGAATCTACATTTTTGGGCTTAAGTGGGCTGGGAGATTTAGTTGTCACCTGTACCAGTAAGCATAGTCGGAATAGACACTTAGGTGAAATGCTTGGTAAGGGAATATCCCTGGAAGATGCTTTATCCTCAATGGTCATGGTGGCCGAAGGTGTTCCTACAACTAAAGCCGCAAAAGAATTGGCAAATAAGGTAAATATTGAACTTCCTATTACCAATGAGGTCTATAATATACTTTTTGAAAGGAAGAATCCCAAAGAGGCAGTTACCGATTTAATGTTACGGTCTGCCAAGAAAGAAGAAGAATTAGTGTAAGAGGTGTCAGGTATCAGGTGTCAGGTAAGACTAATAAAAGAGGGATAAAAACTCTTTTTCTAACTTTTTACCTGATACCTGATACCTGATACCTGAACACTTATAATTTAATATAAAAGGAGGTGAATAAGGAATGACCAAGTCTGATTTAGTTAATGCGGTAGCAGAGATAGGTTTAACAAAAAAGAAGGCAGCAGAGGCAGTAGAAGCGGTTTTAGATGGTATTAAAAATGCATTAGCAAAGGGGGATAGGGTTCAACTGATTGGTTTTGGTAGCTTTTCAGTCAAGAAACGAGCTGCCAGAGAAGCCAGGAATCCTCGTACCGGAGCAACACTCAAAATAGCAGCTAAGAAGGTACCGGTATTTAAAGCCGGTGAAGCTCTAAAGAGCGCAGTTTAAAACTCAACGAGTTGATTATGCTCACCAGGTTTGTAACTCACTCGAGACTGGTTGAGAACTGTTTTACTGACAAAAAGGGTTAAGGGATAGGAAAAAGGTTTTTCTTTATTCCTTAACCCTATTGTGTTTTGGTACTGTCAAAAATAACATGAAAGAAATATGAAAGAAAAGTTTATCGCTTTTTTCCACACCAAGGTATGTCGTAATGTCTCAGTTACCGGTTGGTAAGCCATCAGTTATCAGATTACGATTACAATTTTGGATTTTCGATTTTGGATTAAGGATATTAAGATTCCTCAATCCAAAAT
>SBAY01000225.1 GCA_005239945.1 Nitrospira sp. | reverse complement strand
TTTCCCCCTCAAACTCCCCTTTTCCAAAACTTTTTAACCACAAGTAATCTTTGGAATGTAGCACATTCCAAAGATTACTTGTGGTTAAAAAGTTTTGGGGAAAAGAGGGGTTAAAGGGGAGAGAAACACTTTTTTCAAAAAGGGTTTCTCTCCCCTTAAAATCCTACTAAAAGTTGGAGAATCTCTGATGGACATCGAAATCAAAAATCTAAATAAAAAAATCGATAATTTTCATATTTTAAAAGACATAAATTTGAATTTTGAAAGCGGTGGTATAAATATTCTCATCGGTCCAAATGGTGCCGGGAAGACATCACTCTTGCGCATAATTGGACTTCTTGATAAGCCATGTTCAGGTGAAGTCGTTTATGATGGGAAATCTTCTCTAAAATTCAGTTCAAGAGAAAGGTTAAATTACCACCGTCAAATTGGCTTTGTCTTTCAAAATCCAATTATTTTAGAAGGAACGGTCTATCAAAATATAATTTACGGATTGAAATTCCGCAAATTGAACATCGAACCAGAAAAAATCAAAGACATAATTTCTAAGGTTGGATTATCAAACAAAATAAATAATACTGCCAAAAAATTATCCGGTGGAGAGAAACAGAGATTACAACTTGCCAGGGTCTTAATTATTGACCCTGAATTATTTCTTTTTGACGAACCAACAAGTAATTTAGACCCAGTAAGCGTAAAAAACATAGAGGAGATTATCTTTGAACTGGCAAAATCAAAAAAAACGGTTATCCTTTCCACACATAATTTAATTCAGGTAAGATACTTTGGCGGAAAAATATTTTTTCTGAAAGAGGGAGTGGTTATTCAAAACGGGACAAAGGAGGAGCTCTTCAAACAGCCTATCTCTTTAGATTTGCTTGAGTTTTCATCGTGGTCTTTTCCTGAGCTTAATTTGAATAGGGGTAGCACTTAACCTCAACTCAGAGCGAATTCGATTCTGTAAATACTTCATGTATGAAGTAGAAATTGCTGATGGATGATTGACAAATAAAAGAAATGTTGGTGGTGAGGTTTTGACCTGCGTGGCATAATAAATCTTTAAATTTTTACCTTTGGAACTGGGTGGCTTCCTCTGGGAATAAACTAATTTAATGGCCGCATTCAAGGCAGAGGTACTGACCCATTTTTTATGTTCTTTGCTTACCTTCTCTATTAAACTTAACAGTCTACCAATCCCTTCCTTCGTTATCGCCGAGGTGAACATAATTGGGAAATGGCTGAGATAAGGTATCTTATCCTGAATATATGCCTTGTATTGGTCCATCAACAAGGCAGGCTTTACTGAGGCTTGCCTCTTTGCCAGGACTAAATCCCATTTATTGACAATGATAATTCCGGCACAACCTGTTTTTTCCATGTAGGCCACAATCTTTTTATCCTGTACCGAAACCTTTTCTACGGCATCGATAATAAGTAAAACCACAGATGCCCTTTCTATACTCTTGATGGCCTTGAGGACACTATAATATTCTAATGATTCCGTTACCTTGCTTTTCTTCCGGATCCCAGCGGTATCAATAAACACGAATTGCGTATTGCCTTTTTCAAATAAGGTATCTATGGCATCTCTTGTTGTTCCGGGGACATTATCTACAATGACGCGTTCCTGTCCTAATATCGCATTTAAAATAGAGGATTTACCAACATTTGGCTTGCCGACAATGGCTACTGAAATAGGTGAAATCTCCTGTATTCCTTCTTCTTTAGGTTCAGATTGATATGGCAAAATCAAGGGGAGTATTTTATCTAAGAGAATATCCACATTTAGACCATGGGCGGCAGAAATTGGGGTCGGCTCTCCAACCCCTAATTTATAAAAATCGGAGAACAATAGCTCAATGGGACAAACCTCATTCCCAGCTAACTCATCTATTTTATTAATTACCAGGAGGGTATTTTTTTGTGTTTTCCATAAAAGACGGGCTACTTCCCTGTCTTCCCACAAAAGACCTTGTTTTCCATCGCATAAAAACAGGATTAAATCCGCCTCGCTAATCGCCGCTTCTGCCTGTTTTCTTATGAAATCAAGCATCGAGGCAAGCCTCATCGACGAATCTGCTGGATAACCTATTCCACCGGTATCGATAAGTCTAAACCTATTCCCTTGCCAGAATACATCACCATAATTTCTATCTCTGGTAACACCGGGGGTAGCGTCAACAATTGCCTTTTTACTGCGAATGAGGCGATTGAAAAGGGTTGATTTACCTACATTTGGTCTGCCCACAATAGCAACTACAGGTAGATTACCTCGCTGTTGATTCATCATTTTCTCCACTTCGGATTATAGGTCTTATAGGACATATAGGACATATAGGACATATAGGTTTCAGTAAATCTCTGTCTCTTCTGTCTGTGTCAATTCCTGAAATCGGGCTGTAATCTTCAAGGTAAGTTTTCCTGATTTGCCATTGCCAATAATACGATTATCAATTTTAATTACCGGGATTATCTCTGCGCCTGTGCCGGTCAAGAAGCATTCATCTGCGGTATAAAGGTCATATCGAGTCATAACCGTTTCCTTGACCTCGATACCTAACTCTTTACCTATCTTCATAACGGTATCCCGTGTAATTCCCTCTAATACCCCTACCCATAAAGGCGGGGTAAGGAGTGAATTATTTTTGACAATAAAGATATTATCGCCAGAGCCTTCGGCCACATATCCGTGGGCATTTAACATAATTGCCTCCAATACCCCAGCTTGATTAGCCTCAATCTTAGCCATAATACTGTTGAGATAGTTCAGGGTTTTAACACATGGACTTAAGGCATCCTGACTGTTTTTACGGGTAGGCACAGTAATTATTTCTAAACCATTTTCATAATATTCCTTTGGATAAAGATCTATCTTATCAGCAATGATAATGAGAGATGGCTTAGAGCATTTTCTCGGATCTAACCCTAAATCGCCTACCCCTCGTGTTATTATCAATCTAATGTAGGCCTCCTTTAATTCATTAGCTTTGACAGTCTCGATTACCGCTTTGGTTAATTCTTCTTTAGTTAGTGGTATATCGAGCATAATATATTTAGCTGAACGAAACAATCTATCCAGATGCTCGCTCAATTTGAATACCCGCCCATTATAAACTCTAATGCCTTCAAAAACCCCATCGCCGTATAATAATCCATGGTCAAAGACTGAAATCTTTGCCTCTTCCTTTTTGTAAAGATTCCCATCGATATAAATCAATCCCATTTTTGTACCTCCTGTTATAAACAATTTAAGTTATTGTATCTCACTCAGGCTATTTTGTCAAGAAAAATCTTGTGAGAACAGAAATTCCCCAGGTTTTGTAATGTCTTGGAGGGGGAAAACCTTTTGAAAGTGGTTTAAAACCACACAGGTTTTCCCCCTCAAACTCCCCTTTTCCAAAACTTTTTAACCACAAGTAATCTTTGGAAGGTGCTACATTCCAAAGATTACTCGTGGTTAAAAAGTTTTGGGAAGAGAGGGGTTTAAGGGGAGAGA
>SBAY01000232.1 GCA_005239945.1 Nitrospira sp. | reverse complement strand
TTTACAATTTACAGTTATTTATAATGAAAAACTTGCAGTTGGCTGAACAGTTACCTTTACCTTTTTGGACACTTTACCCACAAATTTTACACGCACCCACTGCTACTATCTATCCAAAAAGATTTTTATTGTGGATGTGCTCTCCACGCAAAGACTATGTTTACCACTATCATGGATGCCAAAGGTGATATCCTCTTTCATCACAACTTGCCTTTAATATGTGTGTTAAGCTTTCTTGCTTTCTAAGTACAAAGTATCGGGACATAAATCTTGTCCATTCTTCCATTGAATACTACCCAGAAATGGCTTAACAGAGTTGAACAAGCTAACGTCCTTTAATTCCCTAAATATTCCTTTGTCTAAGTATAGCTTCATGTCAAACACTTTAACTTCATCGCTGGTAAAAGTTAAGATTAATGTATAGTTAGAATTTGGTTTAACATCTTTAATCCTTGGATTCATGCTAATCACCCCTATTTTAGTGGATCTATCTTGAAGACATTCTCGCCCCTACTGGCAAGTTCCCAATCAGCCATTAATTCTTCTTTATGTATTTCAAGCCATGCCTGAACCAGCTTCATCTTGCTTGGTTTGATCTTGCCTTCTAATACTTCACCATCTGGAATTGAGACGATAGCCTCTTGCTTAAGAGGACCAATTTTAAAGATATTATTCCATTCTGTTTTTTCTGAACGAAAATAATCATTTCCCTCTTTTGTTTTATTAATAATCTTGCGCCAATCTTTTCCTTTTTTTGCCAGTGTTTGCGGTGACTCCCTCTCAAACGGAAACTCCAGACTGAATGGACCAGGAGTAGCCTCATCTTTACCTTTAAGCCATAATGTTTCAGCTAAAATGGCAATCTCCTTATCTGAGCCTGTCCCAATAGTTATCTCATAGCGACAAGCAGAGTATTTCCCATTTCCAGTTTTTTCTATTAAACTTTGAGGGATTTCAACTTCAATAGCCAACTCAAATCTATCACCTTCTCTTTTCCATAATAAGTCTTCTAATAAAGGTGCACGCATTGTTACTGCACGATTCAGTCCCTCGGTAACAAGATCACTGATAAAGGCAATTATATCTAAGAAGGTGCTTTTACCGCTTGCATTAGGTCCAACTAATATTTGAAAAGGCTGTAAATTGTGTTTAATGTATTTTAAACAACGATATGATTTAGCTTCTATCAGATTTATCATTTTTAGCCCCTTGATTTCTAGATAATTTTGCTAACGGCTGAAGGCTTATATTAAACTCACTGTGCCGGCGATAATTATCTCCGTCTTTCCATCTTCTAACTCCACGATAAGATGTCCTTGCTCATCAATCGACTGCCCATAGCCTATAATCGATTTATCCGGCAGTCGTACCTTAACCTTCTGGCCAACGACTAATGACCATTCATTGATTTCCTTTAAAAAAAGCTGTAAATTATGGGTAACCTTAAATGTTAAATAATCCTTTTCAATGGCTTCTAATATCTTTACCAGAAGCTCCATTCTTTGAATTTCTTTACCTGACTCGCTCTTGAGAGAGGTTGCTCCGAAAGGGAGAGAGGCAGAATCTACATTGACATTAATCCCTATGCCGACAATGATATATTTTACGGCTACCTCGACAGAGGAACTTTCGGATAATATTCCAGCTACCTTTTTATTGTTGAGATACAAGTCATTGGGCCATTTGACAAGCACCGGCAAATTGGTTTCTTTCCTGATTACCCTGGCCAGGCTGTGTCCAATGAGAATGGTCAATCCTGATGCCTGGCTAATATTAATCAGTGTAGGTGTCAGGATAAGTGAAAACCATAAGCCACCAGGAGGGGAAACCCAGTTTTTACCAGATGTGCCTATGCCTGCGGTTTGCGTCTCGGCGATAATTAGGGTTCCTTCAGGACTGCCAAAAGAGGCTAATGTATGGGCAATATCCTGTGTCGAACCGACCTCATCAAAGGTATGTATTTGTTTGCCAAAAATATTACCCTTCAGGCTTTGTTTAATTTCTTTTGCTTGCCACATATTAGTCTTTTTTCTCAATGGTAAAGAGGAAGGTAAAGGTAAAGGTAAAGGTAAAGTATCATTTCCCTCTCCCTCTTCCTTTACCTTTACCTCTACCTCTACCTTTACCTCTTACTTACTGGCGTAGGTAATTGTTTTTTCTTCGAACGAAACCCGCATTAATTCCTCAATAGTAGTTATTCCGGCCAGGACTTTTTTTATCGTTGCCTGTCTTAAGGTAACCATACCTTTTTGTTTAGCCAGTTCTTTGATGATATGGGCTGATTCACGAGTCAGAATCAACTCGCGAATCTCGTCATCCAATTCCATTACCTCATAGACACCCGTCCTGCCTTTATAGCCGGTATTGGAGCATTTCTTACATCCGACCCCATGATATAATTTATTTTTTTCTCCTTCTTGGAGTTGTATGTTCATTTCTTTCAGTAGTGCTGGAGATGGGTCATAGGCTTCTTTGCAATGAGAGCAAATCATACGAATCAATCTCTGGCTGATACACATAATCACCGTTGAGGTAATCAAAAATGGCTCAACACCCATATTAAGTAAGCGGGTAACGGCACCCGGGGCATCATTGGTATGAAGTGTAGAAAAGACTAAGTGTCCGGTTAATGCGGAATTAATGGCTACCTCTGATGTCTCCCTATCCCGCACCTCACCAACCAAGATGACATCCGGGTCCTGCCGCATAAATGAGCGTAACGCATCTGGAAAATCCAACCCTATCTCCGGTTTGACCTGCACCTGGTTTATTCCCCTTAATAGATATTCTACCGGGTCCTCAATCGTAACAATATTTTTATTTGCGGAATTAATCGTGCGCAGGGTCGAGTAAAGTGTTGTTGATTTACCACTGCCGGTAGGGCCGGTGATAAATATAATCCCATACGGGGCAACAATATTTCTTTCATAGATAGCTAAAGCATCTTTTTCAAATCCCAATTTGGATAAATCTACACATAAACTCTTAGGGTCGAGAATACGAATAACTACCTTTTCTCCGTGAACAGTGGGAATAATAGAGACTCTTAAATCTGCCTCCCGATTAGAAATAATCACCTTTGCCCGGCCGTCTTGAGGCAATCTTTTCTCCGCAATGTCTAAATTAGCAATGATTTTTATTCTTGAGACTAAAGCTGGATGGAAAATTTTAGGTGGAGCAGGCATCTCATATAAAATTCCATCGATTCGGTATCGAAGCCGCAAGTCCTTTTGATATGGTTCTAAATGAATATCCGAGGCAGCGGCATTGATGGATTCATTTAAGATATGATTGACCAATTTGATAATAGGTGCCTCATCCTCTTTCCCTATTTTACTTATGTCAATTGCCTCTTCTTCTGTCATTGGTCTCAGCACCTCAAATGTCTTCTCATCAACCCCTTTCATAATCTCGTCAATAGAATGCTCTTTTTTCCCATAAGATTTCTCGATTACCTCTTTAATTTCCTCTTCAGAGGCAACTACTGGTTTTATCTTGCAGTTCGTTGCCCTTTTGATATCATCTAAGGCAAACACATCTAATGGGTCAGCCATAGCCACAACCAAGGTATTATCTTCCCGGCTGATAGGAATAGCCAAGTGGCGGCGAACAATACTTTCCAACACTTCCCGCCGAACATCAAGAGAAAAAGGTTGTATCTCTATTTCGGCTAAATTTACATGCTCCATGCCTAATTGATCGGCTAAGAAATCCATAATAATACCTTCGGTAGTAAATCCTAATTTAACTAAAATCTTACCCAATCTTTCGCGACTACGCTTTTTTTCCGCTAAGGCAACATCAAGTTGTTCCCGAGTAATAATGCCCGCTTCGACTAATAATTCACCTAATCTAAGTTTTTCCATTTTCAATCACTCCTTTTTTGACAGAATTAACAGGTTTTTTTGACGGGATTAACAAGATTAATAGGATATTTTTTAATTCTAACCAGTTATTATTCAGTTTCTATCTACGGTAACAATTATATCAGAATCCAGTCATAAAAGTCAAGTAAAAAGTTGACAAATGTCATTTAAGAATTAAAAGTGGACACTTTTAAATAAATTTAAAGTTTAAAAGTGGACACTTCTTAAAGCCCCCAAGATTGGGGGTTGGGGGTTG
>SBAY01000159.1 GCA_005239945.1 Nitrospira sp. | reverse complement strand
ATAAAATTTACCTTATCGATGTTACTAATAGAGATGGTGTGCAGACGGCTAAGTTAGGATTGGCTAAATTAGAGAAGACAATAACCAATCTTTTACTCAACGAGATGGGAATTTATCAGAGTGAATTTGGTTTTCCGGTGACTAACCATGAAATACACTATCTCAATGCTAATCTTGAATTAGTGGAAATGGGTGTGCTTAAGCCAATTATTTTAAGTGGGTGGTGCCGGGCGATTGTGGAGGATATTGATAAGAGTTTTGAAAATGTGCCGGCATTAAAACACCTGAATATCTCTATCTCTACCTCTGTGCAAATGACTGTTGGGAAATTTGGTGACCGGGTAGTGCGCTCTCCAAAAGAAAGTACGACCAAACCTAATCTAATTCAAATGATGAGTAATGCCTTAGATAGGGCAAAAGAAAAAGGGATAGAAACGATAGGGGTAAATGCCGAGGATGCCTCAAGGACAGATGACGAATTTTTGATAGAATTTGCTCAGGCGGCAAAGGCACACGGTGCAAACCGTATAAGATATTGTGATACATTAGGTTATGATGACCCATTTACTGTTTATGAACGAATAAAATTATTGGCCAGGGAGGTTGGCTTACCTATTGAACTTCACTGCCATAATGATCTGGGTATGGCTGTAGCTTGCTCAGTGGCCGGGGCAAAGGGCGCTATTGACGGTGGCGTCGATGCTTATATTAACACCTGTATAAATGCTATGGGTGAGCGGGCGGGAAATGCAGATTTGGTTTCAGTCATATTAGCCTTACAAAAGTCAAGCGGGTTTGAAAATAAATACATTTTAGATGAACGGGTAAAACTCTCTTGTGCCTGGAAAATTGCTAATTATGCCTCGATAGCCTTTGGAGTCCCAATTCCTATAAATCAAACCGCAGTTGGAGCTAATGCCTTTGCCCATGAATCGGGTATCCATGCCGATGGGGCATTGAAGGATAGACGAAATTATGAACTGTATGATTTTGAGGAATTAGGACGCGGTGAGCCTGAAATTATTGAGACCGGAAGAAAAATTAGCACAGGTGAGTATTCAGGAATCAAAGGCTTTCGTAATGTGGCCGAGAAATTAGAGATAAAATTTAAGGACGAGGAAGAGGCATATAAAATATTGGAATTGGTTAGATATGCCAATGTGCATACTCAAAAACCGTTAGTTGATTATGAATTGAGGTTTATTGCCAAATATCCGGATATTGCCAGGAAAATTATGACGGTTACTCCCCTGGCTACTGCCCATATCAGTGGGGATTAGGTAATCGGTGAGCGGTAATCAGATAATTATTATACCGATAACCGATCACCTAATTACCGATTACCAAGAGGTTTATCAATGTCAAAAATAACCATTACACAAACCCAACGACTACAAACAAAACTATCCCCTCAACAGGAATTAAAAATAAGGATATTACAACTTTCCAATCTGCAATTAATAGATGCCATACAAGAGGAATTACTCCAAAATCCGGTTTTAGAAGAGGCGGAGACCTCTAGTTTACAACTTCCAATTACCGACCTTTCTCAACTCGAAAAAGAGAACAAAATCAAAGAAGAAATAAACTGGGAAGATTTTTTTCAGGCAAGAAATAATCCATGGGAGGCTGAAGGCATTGCTTCTGAATCTAATCCTATATTTGATAATCTACCGGCACATCAACATTCGCTAAAAGAATATCTACTTCAACAACTTCGTCTGATTCCTATTTCAGACAAGGAATATAAGGTTGGGGAGATGATTATTGATAATATAAATGAAGATGGATATTTTTCAGGTGAAATTGAGGAAATGGCTAAGGAATTAAAGGTAGATAATGTTGATATTGAGCAGGTTTTAGCTAAGATTCAGGAATTCGAGCCTGCCGGTGTAGGGGCTCGTAACTTGAAGGAATGTCTGCTGATACAGGTTAAAGATTTAGGGCTGGAAGATTCCCTTTTATCAGTTTTAATCAAAAATCATCTACCGGCCATTCAAGATAAAAATTATGAACAGATTGCCCTCCAGATGAATACTTCGATAGACGAGGTTAAAGAATTGCTCAAGGTTATGGCTAAATCATTGGAACCAAAGCCAACTCGAATTTATGAAAGGTTTTATCCTCCCCAGATTATTCCAGAAATTATTATCTCAAACACAGAAGAGGAAGGGCTTAATTTAGAGATTAATGATGAATGGATACCGAGCTTAAGGATTAGTTCTTATTATCAAAAGTTATTGAGAGAGAAGAACTTATCTGTGGCGGAGAAGGAATATATCCAGAAGAAGATGAAATCCGCTTTATTTTTTTTAGAATGTATGGAGAAGAGAAAACAAACCCTAAGATATGTAGCCAGGGTAATATTTGATACACAAAAAGGGTTTCTCGTAGAGGGTGAGCAAAAACTTGTGCCTATGCGGTTAGAGGATATATCTAAGGAGGTGGAGATTCATTTAAGTACGGTAAGTCGTGCGATTGCGAATAAATTTGTCAAGACACCGCAAGGAGTCTATCCTTTAAAATTTTTTTTCAGAACAGGCATACAGACTAAAGAGGGAGATGCTATTTCTGTCCTGGCCGTTCAGGAAAAGATAAAAGAGGTAGTCGATAGAGAGGATAAACAAAATCCTTTAAGTGATAGTAAAATTGCAGAGATTCTTGAGAAAAAGGGGATAAAAATTGCCGTCAGGACAGTGGCAAAATATCGTGAGGAATTAGGAATTTCATCATCATATTCTCAAAAAAGTAAAGCAAATAATAAAAAGTAAAACAATTATAAGAAAGTAATACTTTTATGGTTCAAGAGGGAAATTTCGGAAGACGAATTGCAACGGAGGTGAATGTAACCAAATGAATAGAAATAAGAAAGAACAGGGAATAATTTTACTCTTGATCAATTCGGTGATAACGATTCTATTTATCTTAGCTATGTCTTTTTATATGTTAGTTAAAGGAAGCCATAGTCAGGCCATTTTAGAGGATTCTTATTCTGTAGCACTGCCATTAGCCGAGGCAGGGGCAGAAAGGGCTATCTGGCATCTAACTCAAGACCCATTCTGGCGAATAGGTTATGGAGACCCAAATGGAGATGGTGAACTATTTTATTATCCAAATTCTAAGAAAGAAATGGGTAAATATTGGGTAACCCTGGATACCGTTGGACAAACATCAGAGTATCTTATTGTTCGTATTACTGCCTGGGCAAATGTTAAGGCACCAAGATTATTTGGTGTAGGGACAGGTTTGGGAGCGACCAAAAAAATAGAGGAGTTAGTCAAGGTATTTGTGAATGTCAAACCTGTAGGACCTCATTGTGCCATTATGACCGGAGGAAAATTATCGCTTAATGCCAACTCTACCATTTATGGAAGTATGCGTTCAAATGGTAATATAGAAGTTGGTGCCCGCACAGATATTTATCCTGACCCTTACTATCATGACGGACGGGTTCTAACCTATAAAGATATTCTGGTTAATGCAGGCATGGAACTTCATGATACGGATAGTGATTTACAGGATGTCAGGGCGAGAGGAAATATTGTTGACCAGTCTAAGATAACAGGAACCAACGATGGGATTTTTCAGTATGATATGACCTCAGATACAGATGAGATGATTAATAATGGTGCTATTAAGCCAGGGACAGATGGAATTTACATCCCTAATCCGGGTATGAGCGAGATTTCGAGTTTAGTTACAGAGACGCGTTATGAGACAGTAATTAATGACGATTTTTACCTTAATGGAGGTGTCTATCTTTTTCCTGATGGAATTGAGTTCACGAGGAAGATTGTTGGGCCTGGAACAATTATTGTGACTGATAACAATAATGCAGTCTTTTCTACCTCTCTTGGAACTGAAAGAAACCCGGTTGAAATGAATATTATAGTTATAAATGGGACAGATGGAGTAATTGGGACAGGTGATATCTATTTTAATCAAAATGCCCATATCAAGGGATTAGTTTATTGTCATGATAATATTATTTCTGGGGCTAATTTTTCAGTTGCAGGGGCGGTGATAAGTTACAAGGGAGAGTTGGTCTTCTCGAGGGCACATTCACAATACACGCTCAATCCATTCTTCCCATCTAATCCTCCTGGATTTAGTGAATGGTGGGACCCTACAGGCAGATTGGTGGGTGGTGGAGGAAACAAATTAGTAATCCTTTCCTGGAGAGAGGTGATTTGAAGATGAATGAGTCTATAATGAATAAAAAAGGAGTAGGTTTAATAGAGGTTCTTCTGGCAGGAATTATTTTTGTTGTTATTATGATAGCCGTAATGATGGTATTCATTACCGGTTCAAAAGAGATTGTTAGTGCCGGTAATTCTAATATAGCCGTTAAATTATGCCAGGAGGGATTAGAGATGATTAAAAAGATGAATCCTATGACTATTCCCGAAGGAAGTTTTCCACCTGGGGATTCTTCTGATTTCCCACCGGGAACCTATGGCACTGTAACTGTAGGTATAGAAAATGGAACAAGAACAGTATCTGTAAGAAAAATTATAGATACTGAATCTACTGGAACATCTACAAGTTATGTGGAGATAGTGGTGAATGTTACCTGGCAAGAGGCACAAAGGGTAAGGAATCGATTCTTAGGTACTTATCTTTGCTTGAAAAATAAACCTATGTAAGTTTTGATAGAAATTAGAAATTGGAAATTAGCAAGAGGCTACCCAAATTTCTAATTTCAGCATTTCCTATTTATTAATATTTCCAAAAGTCCTGTGGTAATATGTCAAGAAAAAAATGAGCTGATATTTAACTTTTTTATCCCTGTAATTGGGGACAAAAATGGCATTGAAGGTTAAATGATGTT
>SBAY01000015.1 GCA_005239945.1 Nitrospira sp. | reverse complement strand
TTTCAACCCCCAACCCCCAATCTTGGGGGCTTTAAGAAGTGTCCACTTTTAAACTTTAAATTTATTTAAAAGTGTCCACTTTTAATTCTTAAATGACATATAGCAAAAATTAGTTGACATTTCAAGAATTCTATGATAAACTTGATAAAGAGTTAAGGAGTAAAAACTATATTCTTTACTTTGACTCCGAGGGAGATGATGAAAAATTATTCAAGAAAAGATATTGGGTATGTGTTGTTAATAATTGTTACCTTTACCCTTTTTGGCTATGCTAAAAGCCTGGTAGATGTAACTGTTTATGTTGACAATAAGTTTATAGAACTAAGAACTAATAAGGCTACTATCGGTAAGTTAATAGACTCAATGAAGATTAATCTAAGTAAAGATGACATTGTTCGACCTTCGCTGGAAACGAGACTAAAGCAAGGGATGTTTATTCGTGTCTATCGTGTAGCCAAAACAGAGTTCAAAGAGAAAAAAAACATTCCCTATCCTACTTACCATCAATATACCCCCCAACTTCTACTTGGCAAAACAATTGTTAAACAACAGGGAAAAGAAGGGCTAAAGGAAATCACTGCCCAAAGAATTTCTGTTGATGGGATGGAAATAAAGGATTATATTATAGAGGAAAAAATCCTGACTAAACCGGTTAGTTGTCTATTGGTTAAAGGAACAAGAAAATATGTCCCGCCGCCTCTTTTAGAGGCAAAAAGAGGGATAAAAAAGGTATTGAATGTAGTGGCTACGGCCTATTCCGACTCTAAAATATCCTGTGGTAAATGGGCAGGATTCCTAACGGCTATTGGTTTAAAACCTAAATATGGTGTTATAGCTGTTGACCCCCGGGTTATTCCTTTAAGAAGTAAATTGTATGTGGAAGGATATGGCTATGGGATAGCCGGGGATACAGGAAGTGCGATTAAAGGAAATCGAATAGACCTGTGTTTTGATACACACAGGGAAGCCGTTAGATATGGTCGAAAATCGGTCAAGGTCTACATCTTAGAATAGGAATAGGGCCTATAGGTTATATAAGTCATAGAAGTCCTATTCCTAATCCTCCCTGGAGTAATCAGAGATGCAACGATTATTTGTCATCGATGGTCATGGATTAGTCTATCGCGCCTATTTTGCTATCAAGTCATTATCCACCTCTAAAGGTATACTCACCAACGCAGTCTATGGATTCATCAATATGCTCCTGAAATTACTTCGTGACGAAAAACCGGAATACTTAGCTGTTGTCTTTGACTCCAAAACCCCTACCCTTCGACACGAAAAATTCCCGCAATACAAAGCCCAACGCAAAAAGATGCCTGATGAAATGCGCCAACAAATCCCACTTATTATGGAGGTCATCTCTGCATTTAATATCCCCATATTTTCAATGGATGGCTATGAGGCGGATGATATCATCGGGACGCTGGTAAAAAGGTATAAGAATGAGGTAGATGAAATTATTGTTGTTTCCGGGGATAAGGATATTTTGCAATTGGTGGATGAGAAGATAAAGGTATTGACCACTAAAAAAGGACTGTCTGAAACCGTACTTTATGATATAGCCGGTGTCCGGGAGAGATTTGGAGTAGAACCAGCGAAGGTAACTGAGGTTTTGGCCATTGCGGGCGATACCTCGGATAATATCCCTGGAATAAAAGGGATAGGAGAAAAAACAGCCATTAAATTGATTCAGGAATTCGGCAATCTCGAAAAAATACTTGGTAATCCCGATAATCTCTCTAACGAAAACCTGCGACAAAAGATTAAAACCTATTCACAGGATGCCATCTTGAGTAAAGAATTGGTTACTATCAATACCCAGGTGCCAATCACCGCAGATTTAGAGGAATGCAAAGTAAGGGAATATAATGAAGACAGGCTATTTGAGATATTAGAGAAATTAGAATTTAAAAAACTGCTCAAAGAGCTTGGATTGTATAAAAAAATAGAGGTGAGTCAGGAAAATGATTACCAAATAATTACCGAGAAAGAAAAATTTCAAACCCTAATAAATTTACTCACAACCTCCTCCTCATTGGCTATTGAACTAATAACTACCTCTACAAATCCCTGGCAGGCTAAAATAGTAGGAATTGCTATTTCTACCAAACCTTATTCTGCCTGCTATATTCCTATTGCCCATGAGTATTTCGATATCCCAGAACAATTATCTAAAGAATATGTTCTCAATGGACTAAAACCCTTTTTGGAATCAAAGGATATAAAAAAAATCGGGCATAATCTTAAATACAAACTATTAGTCCTGGCTAATCATGGCATTAATCTTGAAGGAATAGCGTTTGATACTATGCTTGCCTCTTATCTTTTATCAGAGAGGTTAGACAGGCCTAACCTGTCTGACCTGTCTGATATAATTAATCGTGCCTGCTCAGATGTGGATTGGACATATCAGCTAAGTTATGAGGTACTAAAGCCTAAGTTAGAAGGCATGAGATCCTTGTTCGAAGATATGGAGATGCCATTAATCAAGGTTTTGGCCCAGATGGAATTCGATGGGATTAAAATAGATATTCCTTACCTAAAAGGTCTCTCACAAGAATTTGGGCAAAAAATAAATGATTTAACTAAAGAAATTTACCAATTAGCCGACACGGAGTTCAATATCAATTCACCTAAACAATTGGGATTTATATTATTTGAAAAACTTAAACTGCCGGTGCTCAAAAAGACAAAAACAGGATTCTCGACCGATGAAGAGGTTTTGATGCAATTAAGAAGTTATCATCCATTGCCTGATAAACTATTAGCCTATCGGGAATTGACCAAATTGAAATCTACCTATGTTGACGCCTTATCAGAACTAACCGACCCGATTACCCATCGTCTTCATACCTGTTATAATCAAACGATTGCGGCCACAGGAAGGCTGACCTCAAGTGACCCTAATCTACAAAATATTCCTATCCGCACAGATTTAGGTAATCGTATTCGGGAGGCTTTTATTCCTGAGGAAGGGTGTTTGCTGATTTCAGCAGATTACTCCCAAATAGAATTGCGGATTTTAGCCCATATTTCAAAGGATGAAAGACTTATTCAGGCATTTATCGATAACGAGGATATTCATACCCAAACTGCCGTTGAGATATTTGGAGGTGTCCCTGAATCAATTACTTCAAAGATGCGTCGTGCCGCCAAGGTGGTTAATTTTGGCATTACTTACGGTATGAGTGCCTATGGTTTGAGTAAGGAATTAATGATTACCTCAGGACAAGCCAAAGAAATGATTGAGCAATACTTTGAAAGATACCCAGGTGTCAAAGGCTACATCGATAAAACTATCGAAGAGGCAAAACTCAATGGCTTCGTGACTACCCTGTGGGGAAGAAGACGCTATCTACCTGAAATCAATTCGCCAAACAGGACATTGCGTGAATTTGCCGAGCGTCAGGCAGTAAATATGCCTATTCAGGGCACAGCGGCAGATTTGATTAAAATAGCTATGCTCGAAATTCATAAAGGATTAGACCGCCAAAAGGCCAGGATGTTACTCCAGGTTCATGATGAGTTGGTCTTTGAGGTGAAAAAAGATAGTCTGGATGAGGTTGTCGAATTAGTCAAAGGGTGTATGGAAGGAATCGCTGATTTTTTGGTTCCCATAAAGGTTGACATCCATTCTGGAGAAAACTGGGGTAAGATATGAAATTCCCCAAGTTTTATAATGTGTAAAGGAATTTTTGAGAGGGAAAAACTCCCCTTTTCCAAAGCTTTTTAACCACAACTAACCTTTGGGATGTGATACATCCCAAAGGTTAGTTGTGGTTAAAAAGCTTTTGGGAAGAGAGGGGTTTAAGGGGAGAGAAACACTTTTTTCAAAAAG
>SBAY01000013.1 GCA_005239945.1 Nitrospira sp. | reverse complement strand
AGGCTTTAGTTTGGATTTAATGCTTTAGTATTTGGATTTAATGCTTTAGCATTTCATTCCTCCTGCTTCTAATGAAACCATAAAGGGTAAAATCCGGTCCGGTTCAAATAGTAAAATGTTACCCACAAATTTTACACGCACCCTTTCTTGAAAAACTACTTGACAAACTATAACCTTATAGTGTATGTTATAAAGGAAATGGAAAATGAAAAAAGAATGAGTTTTATCGAACATTTAGAAGAATTACGGACAAGAATTATTAAATGCTTAATTACCGTATTCGTTTTTTCATGTATTTCTTACCTGTTTATCAAGCAGATATTAGGGTATATAATTAAGCCTATTGGTAAGGTTATATTTATTAGTCCCCAGGAGGCATTTTTTTCCTACCTTGTTTTAGCTGTTTTTGCCGGCGTTTTCTTTTCTTCTCCAATCATTATCTTTCAAGTCTGGAGATTTATCTCGGCCGGATTATTGAAGAAGGAAAGAAAATATCTTTTAATCTATATTCCCATCTCTTTCTTTTTATTCGTTAGCGGGGTAGCCTTTGCCTTCTTTGTCATATTTCCGACATGTATCCGGTTTTTATTAAGTTTTGGGACGGATTTCTTGCAACCAATGATTACCATCAGTCGATATATCTCTTTTGCAGGAATGTTTTTGTTAAGCTTTGGGGTAGTATTTCAATTACCCATAGTAATTTTATTTTTAACCCAAATGGGTTGGGTATCTACCTTAGTTTTTCGCCGCAATCGCAAATATGCCATTTTAATTATGGTCGTTATCTCTGCGATAATGACCCCTTCTCCTGATGTCTTCTCACAAATTTTAATGGCGGTACCATTACTATTATTACTTGAGATCAGTATCTGGTTAGCGGTATTACTCGAACGCAGAAGACTAAAGAAGGAAATAAAAAGTAAAAAGTGATTTGTTCGCTTCACTTTTTAATCACCGCAAGATTTAACTATACCAGCCAATATTTGCATAGGGGGAATCCTTTACTTCGTAGAGAGGAACTAACTTTTCAAGTCCTTTGATTTCTTTGGAGCCAATACTTTCTAACTCAATTAATATCTTGCCCTCAATTAAAGGGATTAACTCTTTGGTAATTAGCACCTGACCTTTATTAGCGTAACAAGGGATGTTACAGGCAATAAGAAATGGTTTGTTTAATTGTTTTTCCTTTTCAAGTTCTAACTTACCATAAGTTATACCTATACGAACACAAATTTCTTCTTCAAGTGATTTATTTTCATTATATTTAATAAATTCATTTTGAATTTTACGGCCACATTCAACCGCCTTAACCGGATCTGTCCAGATACTTATATAGGCATCCTGAATATTTTTGACTAATTGGCCACCATCTTTCAGAAGAGATGAAATGATATTCTCGTAATTCTGGAATTTATTCTTCCTTGCTTCATCTTCTTTCCCCACAAAAGGGCTATATTCTCGAATATCTGTAACTAAAACAGCTACTTCTTTTTGATATTGTTTCAAGAGTTTGCTTTGGTCTTTAATTAACTCCCTTATTAAAATCTCTAAATTACTTTCAGGCTCTTTTATTTCCTCAAGGTTACATTTTAAGACATAAACATTTTTATTGCTTGACCCGGCAAGTAGATATCCTAAAGATGTTAGAAAAAGGCTAAGAATACCAACATTAGTTTCATGTATATAGACTAACTTACCACTTTTATTCAAGAAATGGAAGTTTTGCCAGGGAGATGCGACAACGATACATTGCCCATCTTCGGTAATAGATACACCACTTATTTCATCATGAAAATAATACTCCCACCTCAACCGACATTTACGGTCATAGGCATATACCCGTTGATTATCACAAGCAACGACAATGTATTCTCCATCCGTAGAGATAGCGACTTTAAGTCCTATACCTTTTAATCTTGTTTGCCAGAGGAGTTTTCCATCATTAGTTAAAAAATAAAGATTACGGTCTTTTGAACAGGCAATCACCGAATTATCATCAGTAGCAATTGCCACCGAATTAACATAATCCTGGGTTGCCCATCTCCAGAGGAGTTTTCCATACCGGGTGAAGAAATATATGTTACAATCATTACCCCCACAGGCGATATATTTTAAGTCATGGGATATAACGACACTATTTGCACTTATAGACTCCTGCCAGATTAAATGGTTGTTCCTATCCAATAAATATAGGGTAGAATCTTCTGCTCCAGCAAGTATATATCGGCCATCATCAGAAATCGCTACACAGCGTATAGGGGCTTTTGTCTTATATTTCCATCTTATATGTGCCTGAGTAAGGTGATATATATTAGTATCTTGAGTAGATGCCGCTACTATATATTCCCCATTTTTACTTACAGCCACACTATCTACTTTATACCCAATCTCCTTATTCCATAAGTTGCGAACAATATCATCCACTTCCTGTCCTCCCCAATATTTTGCGCATACTTTTTACGACCGTATCTTTTACTGTAACGCTACCAATCAAAATAGATTTTTTAAATAATCCGTGGCAATCTGAACCGCCGGTCATGAGTAAATTATACTTTTGTGCCATCATGCGGCAAAATCCTTCTTCTTTTATATTTTGTTGAGAATGATAGACCTCAAGCCCCTTTAGTCCCAATTGGACTAATTCTCTAATTAAATTATCAGAACACTTAGAAAGACAAGGGTGTGCCAGAACAGGTATTCCGCCTATTTTTAAAATCATTTCAATTGCTTGTTCAGGAGTAAGGCGGAACTTAGGCACATACGCCTTTGTTCCATAATTCAGATATTTTTCAAAAGCTTCCGTGATAGACTTTACCGCCTTTGTTTGAAATAAAGCCGTGGCAATATGCACCCTGCTTATCGATCCATTTCGTTCTTCTACCTTTGCTACCTCTAATACTTGGGCATAATCAATATCAAGAGATAATTCTTTTAGTTTGGCAACGATTAGCTCTGCCCTTCTTTGTCTTGTGTTACGAAAAATCTCTAATTGCTCATTAAACCAGGAATTTTTCCAATCAATGAAATAGCCAAGGATATGAATTTCGCCCCCTTCTGTTTCTACACTTAATTCTACACCTGGAACAACCTCAATCCCATATGATTCAGCATACTTTATTGCCTCATCTATTCCATCTATGGTATCATGGTCAGTGATACCAATGGTCGATAAGCCTGCTTTTTGGGCATACCCCACAACCTGTTTTGGTGATAAACTGCTATCGGAAAAATGGGTATGAATATGGAGATCGGCTTTAGACATTATGCTTGTTTAATCTTTTCCGTTAATTCTTCTTTTTTAGCTAAAGTTGCCTCTTTGACTGTCTCAGCTGCCGCCTTAATGTGTGTTTTTGCATCCTCCAATATTTTTTTAGTTTGGTGCACCAAATCTTCAGCATGGACTTTTACCTCTTCGGCTAAATCCCCTACCTTTTCCCTGGCAATATCAGCAGCTTTTTTAACCCTTGCTCGTGCCTCCTCACCTGTGATTGGGGCAAGTAGTAATCCTACACCTAATCCCACCAAACCACCAAGTAAAAAAGAAACTATAACCGAACCATCATTACGCTCTTCTGCCATCTTTTTTTCCTCCTTTTTTAAATTATCATAGCCTTCTGCAAAATTCATAACTTATTGATATTTCAACAAATTATGAAATTGTTTTTCTTGACTTTTCCTCCATACTCTGACCTTATTCCTTTATACACATTCTTTTAGCCACAAAGGCACTAAATTTCACTAAAAATTTCCTTTTGTGGAATTTTGTGTCTTGGTGACTTTGTGGCCTATCTTTCCTCACATTTCTCATGTTGCAGAAGTCTAAAATTATCAGATCAGTCAGATCTATCCTTTCCTTCCCTGAAGAAATCGTATTCCACTACCTATTCCGGCTATCACACTCATTATTTTAATCAAAGGTGTATTAATACCACTGGCAATAATCTCTGTCACCCCTTTTATCTTACTTATCACGCTATCAATTTTCTCTGCATCTTCTTTAAAACGATTCGATAAGGTTTGAATGGTTTTATTTATTTGGCTAACACTTTCCTTTGCCTCTTCTGATAAGCTATAGATTGATTTAGCGACTACCTCTATTTCTTTGGCTGTCCTTTTTATCTGAATAATCGCAGGTATGAGTATAGATATTAACCAGACTATGGCAATAGTTAGACAAACTATACATACTTGAATAACCACTTTATTTTCCTCCTCTTTTAAACTTCTTTTATTTTAACATTAAAGTAAAAAAAAGTCAAGTAGAAAAACAAAGGTTCAAAAATTCCCCAACTTTTAGCAATAGTTTATTTTGAGGGGGAAAACCTTTTGAAAAAGGTTTTCCCCCTCAAACTCCCCTTTTCCAAAACTTTTTAATCACAAGAGT
>SBAY01000283.1 GCA_005239945.1 Nitrospira sp. | reverse complement strand
GTCGGAAAGCCGTGTGCGGGAAAACCGCACGCACGGTTTGATGAGGGGGGCAGATGAAACGAATGATAGTTCAGGGATTCTGCCTCTACTCTACTGGTTTCTTTTCTAATTCTTTCATTTTATTTTTGACATTACCAGGAAAATAGGGATAGGTTATAGAAGTCTTATTTTATTCTTCTTCAAAAATAATAGACCGCAGATACACCCCAGGATAATAAAACCCTAAAATTTGTTTATAATTATAACCTAATGTGCCCATAGATACTGCCCCTTTTTGACATAATCCTACTGCATGCCCTTTGCCTTTACCCTGAAAGGTTACCTTGTCCCCATTTTTTACTATAGTTAGCATGGTACTCCATATTTTGTCTGAACCGAGCATTAACCTGAATTTACTAGCCGCAATAGTAGTTTTCCCACTGGTATGTTCAATGATGATATTTTTTGCCCTGCCTCCACTACCTTTACCATCTGTATAAATAGAGGATATATTGCCAATGTTGAGTATATTTTGAATTGCAGACAAAGAGATAGTATAATTCCAATTATCATTAGATGCCTTACAAAATGGGTCATAGATCTCTTTTAAATAGGGGATATCTTTTCCCCAGACCGATAGTGCCTCAGCGGTTACACCACCACAGGAGGAGTGATAAAATGTTTGGGCGATTTCCCCATCATAGGTTAATATCTGTCCTTTGGTAGAGTCAACGGCTTCGATTATATTATCTGTTTCCGCATCCATACCTTTATATACCTGACAATGGATATTGGGACATAGATTATATCCTTCCTGTTCATGTTTTTTAAGATTAGCCAGGGCAAAGGTTCGGGCAATTATTGCCTGAGCCTTTAACGCCTCAAGAGGTGCCTTAGCCGACATCTCACATTTTAATACCCCATAAAGATACTCTTCTAAATCTATGACATTGATTACTTTGATGCCATGACCATTTTTTTGTATTTCGAGTTCTCCACGGTATCTACTGCCATTGACCAACGCCTTTGCTCCAACAATTGGTTTCAATAATACCGGCTTAGTAAAAACACCTGCACCTTTCACCTCGAATCCTTCCGGTGTGGTTTTGACAAAACCCCCTGGTAAACCATAGGTAGTCAATATTATTTCATTGGTGGATAGGTCAATTATGTCCATATAGCCGGTAGCACTAATTTTTACCGACTCCGCACTATTGATGAGTCCTATTCTTATGTTAACCGCCTCTGAATAACCGGCTGTTAAACTTAATATTGTTAATATGAATAATAATGAATGATTTATTTTCATCGTTTTTCCTGTGATTTCTTTTAGAAATTAAAAATTGGAAAGTAGGACTTCTCATTTTAACTCTTCCCCTAATTTCCAATTTCTAATTTCTCTTTTTAAACCTCAATCTTTCATCCTCAAGTAAACCATCCCAATAATAATCTTTTCACCCTTATTTCCTACTAAATAACCAGAGGATAAGAGATAAAATAATACTAATTAAGATACAAGTAGTAACCGGGAAATAGAAGGTAAAAGAATCTCTTTTGATAAAAATATCGCCTGGTAACTTACCGATAAATGGGAGTTTATTGGCTAATAAAAATAAACCACCAATTACAACTAAGATTACGCCTATCAGGATTAAAAATTTTCCTAAAAGTCCTGTCATTTTAAAAAACCCTCTAGGGTAGGCTCAAACACAAAAAATAAAGTCGCCCACAGCAAACCCATTAACAAGGCTAAAAGCAGGAATGTTTTGTGAGGCCTTTGGTCTAATCTTGGATTTGCGTAAGCCCATATTAACAGACCAAGTGTAAAGATACCAAATACATCGGTTATCAAACCTATTTCTGTCATTGTCTTACTCCTACTGCTCTGTTACTGATGATTTGATGGAATGTAGAATGTAGAATATTGAATGTAGAATGATGAAGTTCTTTGCTTTCCTTCGATATTCTACATTCTACATTCTAAATTCTACATTCCATCAAATCATCAGTGATAAAACACTACATTAGCTTGAAATTTTCCTGACCGCTGCCCCCCTGTTTCTTTAATTCCGCCTCAAACTCCTCTGCCCTAATTTGTGGGATACCTAATTTTTTCGCCTTTTCTAATTTAGACCCAGGGTTTTCACCCACGACTAAAAATGTTGTTTTCTTACCTACACTCGAACTCGCCTTCCCGCCTAATTTACGAATTAATTCCTCAGCCTCCTGCCTTGAATAATGGGTTAAACTGCCGGTAATAACGAATTCCTTGCCGGCATAAGACGTTGGCCTGGCAATGGAAAACAACCCCCTGCCCCCCTTTATTAAGGGGGAATTTACCCCTCCCTCTTTTAATCTGGATAGCAGTTGTTTAGTTTGAGATTGATGAAAGAAATTGGCAATGCTTGAGGATACCTTCTGACCGATGTCTTCTATCTCCAATAATTCCTCTGGAGTGGCATTCATTAATGCCTCCAGTGTTCCAAATTTACTGGCTAAGGAATTAGCGGTTTGGGCACCTACATGTGGAATTCCAAGGGCATTTATTAACCTGTCCAATGGTCTGTTCTTAGAAAGCTCAATATTATTGAGCAAATTATCTACGGATTTTTCACCCCAACCTTCTAATGCCTCCAGTTCAGCCCGGTGGTCTTTAAGCCAATAAATATCGGCTATCTTCTTAAGGAAGCCTTTCTCTACCAGTAGGTCGACCACCTTCGTTCCTAACCCTTCAATATCCATGCACCCACGCGAGGCAAAATATTCGATTTTGCGTTTAATTTGAGCCGGGCAATTGATGCCTGTACAAAAGGATTTTGCTTCACCTTTCAGCCTATAAACCTCGGCACCACAAACAGGGCAGGTTTTAGGAAATTCAAAAGACTTTTCCCGTTCCTTTGCCGGGATAACACCAATAACCTTTGGTATAACATCCCCACTCCGCTCAACGATAACCTTATCGCCAATTCGGATATCCTTGCGTTTAATCTCATCTTCGTTATGAAGTGTAGCCCGACTTACCTTTACGCCGGTTAATTCAACGGGTTCCAGGATAGCCACCGGTGTCAGAGCCCCTGTTCGACCTACCTGAACAACAATGTCTTTTAACAATGTTGTAGCCTGCTCTGCGGTAAATTTGAATGCCACCGCCCAGCGTGGGCTTCTGGCCGTAAAACCTAATTTTTTTTGCTCAACCAACGAATTTACCTTAATTACTATTCCATCTACATCATAACTTAATTCCCTTTTTTTTTCCTCCCATTCCTGGCAATACCTAATGACTTCTTCTATTCCCCGGCATAGTTTATAATCAGGATTAACGGCTAATCCTAAGCCCTGGAATTCCCTTAGGGTATCAAAATGGGTTTCAAGGTTTTGTCCCTCGAATTGGGCTAAAGAATGGATAAAGATATTAAGATTTCGCTGGGCAATAATTTTAGGGTCAAGGAGATGAAGAGAACCCGCCGTCGCATTACGGGTATTGGCAAATGGAGGCTCATTTCTAACGAGCCTTTCCTGATTAACCCGCTCAAACCCTTTTTTATCCATATAAACCTCTCCCCTGACCTCAAGGGTAACAGGTTTATTCAAGCGTAAAGGGATAGAGTGGATGGTGCGTAAATTAAGGGTAATGTCATCCCCGCTCTCCCCATCACCCCGAGTCAATCCCTGGACAAATGCCCCATCTTCATATCTTAATGAGACACCTACCCCATCTATCTTCAACTCGGCTACATACTCAGGTTGAGGTAATATCTCCTCTTTGGTTAGCGATTTTACTACTCGTTGGTGAAATTCCCTCAGCTCATCATAAGAATAGGTATTATCCAAACTCAACATCGGCACTCGATGTGGAACGGAAATAAATTCCTTAAGCGGCAGACCACTGACGCGTTGCGTAGGTGAATCGTGAGTAATACATTCCGGATGTAGCGACTCAAGTTCGATCAGTTCCTTCATCAATTGGTCATATTCGTAATCTGAGATTTCAGGTTGCGCCTGAACATAATATTTATAGTCATGGTATCGAATCAATTCCCTTAATTTTAAAATTTGTGCCTGGTAATTTTCCATACTTTATAAAAGATACTACAAATTTGGTGATTTGTCAAGGGAAAAACAAAGATGACAGAAATTCCCCGACTTTTAGTAGTGGTTTAAAGAGAGGTGTTTTTTTAAGGGGAGAGAAACCCTTTTTGAAAAAAGGGTTTCTCTCCCCTTAAACCCCTCTC
>SBAY01000233.1 GCA_005239945.1 Nitrospira sp. | reverse complement strand
GCCACGAGAAAAAAATTGACAAAAAACCGCAAAAGTAATTGATCCTCAATAGGTTAAGCTACATCACCACTGTGGGTACCAGATGGAACATCCGCTAAAATATAAAAAAAATTTCTTGAAATTATCCAGACTACCTGATAGAATATTAATAACAGGGTTACTTTTTAAAGTATTGCCCTAAATATCTGACCCCAATCCCTCCAGACCCCAATCCCTCCAATCCCTGACCTTTTCTCATATCATCTGTCCTCCTATAGCCTTCTTCAGGGTAAAAATAGCGACATTGTAATCATAGATTGCTTTAATAAGAGCAGCTTTAGCCGAATTAAAAGAGGCTTGAGCATCTATAATTTCTGTTATAGGGGCTACCCCTTCCTTATACCTTCCCTTGGCAGCATCAAAACTCTCCTGTGCTTGAATCATCTGCCTTTTGCTGGTCGCTATCATCATCTCTTGCGACTTTAGGGTCAAATATGCCTTCTTCACCTCTAAGGTGATGTCCTTGGCTAATTGGTTTGCCTTAGTTTTAGTATTTGCCAGATTGAGTTTGGCTTTTGTTACCCCTCTTTTGTCCTTACCGGCATCAAAGATGGGGAAACTTATTTTTATCCCTATTTCCCAACCTGAACTCTCCTCCCAATCATTTTTATCAATAAGTTTGGAAACATTGATATTGTAGTTGCCTTCCAGGGTAATCCCCGGATAGACCTCTTTTCGGGCCAACCCCAGCTCTATCTCATCTATCTGCAGGCTAATTTCAGCCTTCTTTATTTCAGGGCGATTCGCTAAGGCGTAATCCAGGCATTCATCAATAGTCATATCTATTGGTTCTATTTTGGATTTTGGATTTTGGGTTTCGGATTTCGGTGGAATCATTGAACCCGAATTTTTATCTACCGGAGATAATGTCTCCCTCTTTGTGTCCCAGGGAATCATGGGTGGTTCTTCTATATCTACAATCAATAGCGGGGTATTTAAGTCTATTCCCATAATATTGTTCAGGTTGGTCAGGGCTATGGAAACTGTATTTTCTGCTTCAATCAGGTCCAATTCGCTGTTTCCTACCTCTACCTCGGCTTTAAGAATATCAGATTTAGGGGCAACCCCGGCATCATATCTTGCCTTAGCTAAATTGAGATGAGTTTGGGATTGTTTTAAACCTTCTTCCTTTACCTTGAGCATCTCTTGTGCCTTCAGGAGTGTATAGTAGCCGTTAATTACCTCAAGGGTCAGCTCATTTTGTATCTTTTGGAAATCTAATTGGGCAGAGGCAAGACGGGCTTTAGCCTGTTCAATCCTGGCAGGTGTCTTGCCATTGTCATAAAAGGTCTCTACCAGGGATAGTTTTGCATCATAGTGGTTTGAAGTCCATTCTATTTTATGGTATGTATCATTAACCTTATAGTTTGCTGTGACATCTAATCTTGGAAGATACCCTGCCCTGACATCCTTTACCTCTAACTCTGATGCAACCACATCCCTTTTGGCTATTGTCAGCATGGATGAGTTCTCTAAGGCTATCTGGATGCATTCCTTTAGTGCCAATGGTTTTTTGAGATTTAAAGTGTTATTTTGGGCAAAGGCATTTGAGAAAGTAAGTAAAAGAATGACTATTATTAACACGGACTTTGACAGTAATACTTTAGCCATCTGAAGTGGTCTAATAATCGGTTGTCGGTTATCGGTAACCAGTAATCGGTAATTGGTGTACTGATTACCTGATGATTGATTACCGATTACCTGATTACCACAATCACCTTGCATTTCATTTGGGGAAATAGTTACCTTTGATAAGCATCTCATAAATTCCTCCTGATTGTAATTTAGTGCCTGTCCGAAAAGTTGGAAGTCCGAACTTGTTCGGGCAAACTTGTTTGGCTGCATTTTTCCTCAACAAGTTGAAGCCTCCCTCTAAACTAAATCATCCCGAATTATTCATATCTTAAGGCATCGATAGGATTCTGTCGGGCGGCTTTGTAGGCCGGATAGACACCAAAGAGTATTCCTACCAGTGATGAGACTAATATGGCCAAACCAACGATAAAGGGGGTAATAATTACAGTCTTCACAGGCCCTTCTACATTGACAATGACTAACCCTACCAGCTGAATAATACCCATCCCCAAGCCTATACCTACCAATCCTGCACTAACGCTTATGATGACAGCCTCCATCAAAAACTGAAATAAGATGTCTATTTCTTTTGCTCCGACAGACCTTCTTATACCAATCTCTTTTTTACGGTCACTAACAGTAGCCAGCATTGTATTCATAATTCCAATTCCTCCAATGAGTAAAGAAATGCCGACAATAGCACCCATAATCAAAATCCAGATCTTAATTCCTTGACGAATATTCTCTAAAGCACCTTTGGCTGTATGAATATCAAATTCGTCTACGCCATTATGTCTGGCTAATAAAATGGATTTGATATGTAAGAACGCATCTTCTATCAGGTTAATATGCTTAACCTTAACATGGATTTCATGAATTATATCTTTTTCCTGCCAAAATGTAGTAATTGGTACACAATATCTACGGTTTAACCACTTTATTCCTTCACTGCTCCAACCTTTAGGTATCTTCTTTTTCAGGACACCTACTACCTTATACATCCTCCCTTCAATTTCTATCTTCTCACCGATTGGAGAGGTATGACCGAACAGGTCTTGCTTAGTAATATACCCTAAAACAATCACCTGGTGGTTAGCCTCGACATCATCCCAGGTAATAAACCTTCCTTCTTTTATCTCAAACTCGGCTATATTTAAAAACTCAGGCCAACAACCTAGACCGTTGACCTCTTGAGTCTGTTTATCTTTATATTTGACTCCTACCCAATTATTTATAGTAGGAGAGACTCCTTCTATAAAAGGTGACCTATTTCTAATGCTTAAGGCATCACCATAGAGTAATCCCAGGGGAATTACATCCTTTTCCTCTGGAAATTTTGGATAGATAATAATATTAGAAGGCCCTCCCATAGTAGCCATTATCTCCAGACTCTCCCTTTTAGCACCCTCTATAATCGAAGCCATAACCATAACAGCCGTTATAGCCATGATTATACCTAAGGTAGTCAGAAAAACACGAAATTTATAAGAAAGGAGTCCCCTTAAAGCCAATAAGAAATTAATCCAGATCACTTTTCTATTTTCCCATCCCTTAAATATAGGCTGTATTTTGCATATTTTGCCATTTCTTCATTATGTGTAACCAGAATGATAGTATGTCCTTGTTCATTTAACTGCGTGAATATCTCCATTATTTGATGACCTGCATGTGAATCGAGGTTCCCGGTAGGTTCGTCAGCTAAAAGTAAGGCAGGGCAATTGACTAAAGCTCGCGCAATAGCTACCCGCTGGCATTCACCACCAGAAAGTTGGTTTGGTTTATGTGTGATCCTATGCAGAAGGCCAACCAAAGATAACACCTCTTCTACTCGCTCTTTCCTCTCTTTTTTCTTCTTTTTTGCATAGAATAAAGGTAATTCCACATTATAGAATATATCTTCTTTGGGAAGAAGGTTAAATAATTGGAAAATAAATCCAATCTTCTTATTCCTGTAATTCGATAATTGTGAATCGTTCATATTGACAACATCCAGACCATCTAATTTATATTCACCAGATGTTGGTCGGTCAAGGCATCCCAGGATATGGAGAAAGGTTGATTTCCCGGCCCCGGATGGTCCCATAATAGATATAAATTTACCTTTCTCAACACTTAATGAGATATGATTTAATACCTTAACTGAAATTGACCCCATTTTATATATCCTGGTGATATTTGATGCCTTAATTACCATTTTTCCTCCAAATGGAATGATTTCTTCTCAATATAGTCTATCAAACCTACCCGATCACCCTTTTTTAAACCTTTTTTTATTTCAATCACTTCCTCATTAGATATTCCTGTTTCCACCTCTATTTCTTTCCACTCAAGGCCATCTTTTATAAGGACTATTTTCTTATTATTATCCCTTCTAAATACTGATTCTACTGGAAGATAAAGCACATCTTTAGCCATATCAGTGACAATCTCCACCAAGGCACTCAGATATGGTTTCAATTCTGAATGAATCTCATCCAGTTTTATTATGACCTCAAATGCCTTCATCCCTCGAATATCCTCTGCTGAGGGCGAGATATTGATTATTTCCCCGTCATAGTTTTTCCCGGGATAAGCATTAACCTTAATATTAGTTTTTTTACCTATGGATAGTTTATTTACATCAATCTCAGAAACCTTCACCTTCAAAATCCATTTATTCAAATCAGCAATGGTTAAATAGGGACGAAATTGTGAGTTCAGAGAGGTATCAGCCAGCCAGAGTTCCCCTTTTTCAATGTTCTTTTCAATCACTATCCCCGTGATAGGAGATAAAATATTTGTCTTTTCTAATTCCATTTTGCACTTCTTATAATCTTCTTTTTTCTGTTCTAAGTCAAGATTAGCTAACTGGTAGCTAATTTCACTCTTTCTGACCTCTTTTTGAGCAATGAACCCTTTTTCAAATAGTTCTTTATTCCTTGATAAATCCTCCTCAGCATCCTGCAAATTTATCTTTGCCTTTGATACCTCTTTCTCAATCTTTCTCATCTCATTTAATAATTCTGGGATGTCAAGTTGTACTATCATCTGGCCCATTTTGACAAAATCTCCCTCTTTGACCAGTATCTGTTTTACCACCCCCTTAAGATTAGAGGTTAGATTCACCTTTACCGCTGGCTCTAATATCCCTTTTTCACAAATACTTAGTTTAATATCTCCACTTTTTACCTCTACCATCTCTTCGCTTATCTGTTGAGGATTTTTTTCTTTAATCAATTTAGAGATAAATAATGTCCCTACTACTATAAGTATCCCCAATAGGATGATGACACCTTTCTTCATTTTGTTATCTTTTTTCCTCCTGCTGGTTTCGTAATTGTAACTACTCAGCCACTCTTCTTCTAACTATGAATTATCACGAATTTTTATAGCACACAGATGACACGGATTTGACGGATTCTCACGGATTTCTTATTATCCATGAAAACCCGTTCCATCCGTACAATCCGTGTTCTATTTGTATCATTGACTATTTAGTAGATTTTTGCTCTTATTCGTGTATATTTGGGTTAATTCGTGGCTGAGTAGTTACCTCTCTTTTTTCTCAAATCTTTCCGTTATTTCTTGAGAGCCTTCCGGGTTTAAATTAGAAGTTTCGTTACCTGTATCGGGCTCAATAATACGAATAGTAAAATCTAAATTTGGATGAGGCTCAATTTTGATGATTTTGGAATCAATATTTGGCTCTGGTTCTATAATTTGAATTTGGTGCCTCTTGCCTACTAAATTTTCCTCGATAATTTCAGACTTTTCTTCTGATAAATTTTTTAAAGATTCTTTTGACCTGGGATTACCTTGACTGACAACAGGAAACACACTTTTCCTCATCCTTGCCTTATACTGCTCATCATATCTTCTCATATCTTCCTTACATTGCTCATCATATTTTCTTATATCTTCCTTATATTGCTTATCAAATCTCCGCATCATTTCCTTATATTCCTTCTTATTATATTGCTTTCTATAACATTCCATCATCATTTTCCTATATTTCCTCATGTCTTCCTTATATTGCTTATAACCTTTCCTCATGTCTTCCTTATATTTCCTCATAGTTTCCTTATATTTTTTCTCATCTTCCTTCATCACTTCTTTATTTTTTTTATCCGCTGTTAGATGTTTTCTTGGGCATTTGCCAGATTTGATTATCCCATCATACCACTCTTTAAACCAAAAGCCCTTTGGTGGATTCATAATACAATCAGGATGTGTATATTCATCTATATATTTTAAGATAAGATGCCCTAATTCATGGCATAACAAGCAGGCGATAATGTCATTTCGCTCCCTTATGTTTTGAGGATAATTATTCCCTCTTTCTAATTTTAAAAAATCACTATTACAAACAAGAGGAAACACAGTGAGATATAAATTTTTGCTGGCAAACCCACAGAGCATTCCACCTCTTATTAAACCATGAGGAAGAATAGAAGTCTGCTCACAACACATAAGAGGCACATTTGTTAAAACAAAATCATATTCAGTTAAATTCTCTAATATCAATCCCCAATAGGTAATGGAATAGAGATTGATTCTCTCTGGTTCAAGTATAGGTCTACCCTTTACTCTATCTTTTTTAAGAAGATTCAATCTTTTCACATATGTCTCTATCATCCTATCGACTAATTGCTCATAAGTTTTTATACCATTTCTTTCTTTTTCAGGAAGAAATTCTTTCAAGAGATTTAGATTTAGCCTTTCAGATTTAAAAAGGTCAAGGGTATTGGCTCTGAATTCAGGTGAAAGTTTTTTAGAAAAGATATTATACCTTATCTCTTCCAACTCTTTTTTTTCAGACTCAGGTATCCTCAGGGAATATTTCTTTAAAAATTCTTCCATCTCTTCTTTTCCCATATCTCTATATCTTATATTTACCTTAAAGTAGCCTTTCATTATCTCCTTACTTTTGTTTAGGATATATTTAAACTGTTCATCAGTAATAGTGTCATATCTCTCATCCAGAACCCTAATAACCTTTATATCATAAACCTTAACCTTCTCTTGTCCACAGCCGGTTATAAGAATCCCTAAAAAAATGAATAGCAACATCGCTTGTTTTTTTGGCATTTTTAACCTTCCTTCCCCACAATTTATTTACCCTAATAAAATAAACCGACCTGTGAAATAGGTTTTAATAAGCGGCCAGGAATCTCCCATAACGATATATAATAGCACACGGATGACACGGATTAAACGGATTTTCACTGATCTTTTTATCCGTGTCCATCCGTTTCATCCGTGCAATCCGTGTTCTATTCCAAATTTTGTTCCTATCGATAAACCTATTTCACAAGTCGAAATAAACCTTAATCTATCATATTGACACCTTAAATAATAAGAGGGGGGAGGGTATTCCCTTCCCCCCTCTTATCTTCCTCCTTTATTTGCTATTTTCTTGCAGAGGTGGTGAAACACATGGACCTGGACACATCGTTAGAACTTGCGGACACTTAGTACTTACAGTCGGGCACTTGGTGTTGCTTACAGGACATTTGGTATATCCTATTGGACAGTAAGTTGATACTGGAGGACAGTTAGTAGGTGTAGGTGGACACTCGGTAGGCTTCGGAGGACACTTGGTATAGATTAACGGACATAGGGTGGATAACGTTGGACATTGGGTATAAATCGCTGGGCACTTGGTAGTTACTGGTGGGCACTTGGTAGTTGCTGGTGGGCACTTGGTAATTACTGATGGGCACTTGGTAGTTACTGGTGGACACTTGGTAGTTACTGGTGGACACTTGGTAGTTACTGGTGGTGAAACAGTTGGTTTCGCTGCATAAGAGGAGGTGGCCAGCACAAAGATTCCCAACATCGTCCCACCTACCAACCACAATAAATTCTTTTTAAATTGTTTCATTTTATCTTCCTCCTTACTTTTTAAAAAATCATTTTTTAGGCTTAATGAATTTTTATAAGACGAGTTACATTGGATGAAGAAGCCAAAGGTATAAGGATGTTAATAAGCATAGAGATAGTTGATTATAAAATTGCAGCTTATTTGAGCGAAAAGGGGAAATTTTGATGCGAAACAAAGGCACAGAAAAGATGTAACTGTATAAGTTACATAGACTTACCTTAAGGTCTCTCTCTCCAAAACAAAGGATATCATTCATCTCTTTTCCCTTTCTTTTGCTGATCATAATAGTATACCACATTTTTTAAAAAATGTCAAGTAGTTTTTTTGAAAAATTAGAAATTGGAAATTAGCCCAGAGCCAGAAGCTTTTTTCCCCAATTTCCAATTTCAGCGTGCTGTGAACGCCCAAAAGAAATCATTATGAAAAGCGATGAAAAGGAACCGTCCCAGAACATACTCAAGAAAAGGTTTTACTCAGGTTCATGCATTTTTATAACCTATTCTCAATAATAGCTCGCAATATTGAAAACTCCAATTCAAAGACCTGTCGCAGATTGGCATCAGGAACTACCTCCTCAGTCACACCCATATTATAGTCAGTGAATCGTGAGCCAAATCCGATTATACAAACTAAGCCCTGACCATAACGAGCAATTGAGGCAACAGGTTTACCGTTAAGTCGTATCAGTGGTTGACCACCTTTTATCTCACAAGCAGAATTAACCTCAACCACCGGCCATTCCTTAATAACTGGCTGAAGATTATCCGCTTGCCTGGACCTTCGGGTTAAAGTCATTCCAAAGGGGGATAATAGATTATTAGCCTTAGAATTCGTATTTTCCGGCGAATCTAAAATAAGTACCTTTCCACCGGAAGAAACATAGGCAACCAAACGATTTAGAAATTCACCATCAATATTTTTATGTGGATGAAATAGTACCAGCAGGTCACCTTTAAATGCAGAAACTCCACTCTGCCGTGATATAAAGTACCCAAGTCGAAGTATCCATAACTCGAATATCCCAAATCCCTTATCACTTCCTTCAATAAAACCACTTTTGGATAGAGGTGCATCACAAATTGTGCGGTCAATTACAACCTGGACCATTGGGCGAACATTTTGAAGTACGGGCATAGTTAAAAAGTGGATTGTTCGAACCCCAATAGCCGTCATTGTCTAACCCAGTATCCCCACAATAAGCATTAATATCCAATTAGTATTCCATCGATGGGCTAAGAGCAGGGTGCAAGCAAGTAACAATAATCCTATGAGAATTAACCATAACCATAGGTCTCCTAAAAGATTACGGTGGTTTAACCAGTTAATCATGCCAAGCATCAATTCACTTTTTCCAGGTTCAAAGGTGCAGAAGTTAGAAAAGATTGTTGAATCAGTAAATGCGGCAACTCGACCTGCACCATGACGCATTGCCCATAACTGGATGAAGGCACCGTAGCGCATTTCTGGCCGTTCTTCTACCTGGGGATAGAAATTATAGGCATGATAATCAGCCGGCAAACTCCATAAGCCGGTAGAACAGATAACAGCTTTACCCACGGATTTTCCAGGGCTAATGGAGCATGAAATGGCAAAGTCCATGGGAGGCATATCTTGAACAATTGGGTGAGGCACCAGAGGCGGGTGATAGAGTTGGTCAAAAGGTGAATCAATACCAAACAAACAATCATAACGAAATGTGAACCCAAAGGTTTTAGCAATGTCGTTAATGTAGTTGCCAGTCTTGAATACATTTGTATGCTCGCCCAGGAGCATTAAGCCACCACCATGCTTGACAAAGCGTTGTATAGTCTCTATTTCTTCAGGTTTGTAGGGCGATGTGGGAACCTTTATTATTAACACATCGCAATCACGCAAGATAGAATCGTCAATAGGCTTATTTAAAAGTGACATTTCATAAAACCTAGAGCAATAGTCATAGATACAGGCATAGTTATAACCTGACTTTTCTCCGTACTCTGTGGTATTATATGTTTTATCAATTGGTTCCCATTCCGAGTGATATTCATCAACAAACACACGACCATTTTTGTGTTCACCTGGCATCTCCCACAATATCCCGGCGGTAAAAGTACCAATAGAAACCAGAACCAAACCAATTGGTATTAAAGATTTCCATCCATGAGAAGGAGAAGAACCTTTTTTAGGATTAGATTCTTCAGAGTTACCCAGACGAACGAATTGCCAGGCCATCAATACTGGGGCAATCAGAAGGAACAAATGGACCCACGGATTCCAGAATTGATACATTGCCTTTAATGGTGCATCATAATCTGTCCAAAGCACCTGGTGCATATACAAGGCCATAAGCAACCCGCTACGGATGGGTAACCAGAGTATTACCAGACCTATTAACTTAAATAAGGAAAAGATTAGTTCCCTTTTGGGTTTTTCAACTGCTGGATTAATCCAAACCTGTAAGCTAATCAAAACAATTCCACCAATCAAAAAGCATAAAGTTACCGGATCCAAAAAGAGTTCCCATGTAGCACCGAGTAGATGTACTTTCCGCATAGAGAAGAGGGCTATATTGGTGTCGTTAATAGCTGAGTTAATACCCAGCAGGCGGGCAATTATTCCCAAAAACTGTGGCAGGGGACAGGGTAATTCATGAGAACGGGCAGTAAGGTGCATATAGGCAAGTATGACTAATGATTGAGCCAGAAGTATTACACCACTATAAAAGGTAGCCCCACTAATATATTTTGCTCGGCGATTGGTGGTAGAAAAAATATTAAAGGCCAAACCAATTATCATAAGCAATAGAAATACTCGATATGGCCAGGGAATAAACCATATTGCGGGCATAAGCATGACTATGGCCAAAGCCGTTTCCAATCGATTTGGCAAGCTGGACGTACCAGGTCTAGCCCTTATCAGAAAAATAGTGCCTAAAACAACTAATATTATCCAGACTATCCAATTAGCTTGATGGTAATAGCTTAAACCAAATAGCCAGGAAGCAGACAATAATGCGACACCTATCCATGATAATATCATTGTGTTACCTCATCTTAAAACAACTATCGTTTATCGTGTATCAACCATACACCATAAACTATAAACGATACACGATAAACTATACACTACTTCAACTATCAAAATAGTTACCTTTAATCTTGTATATGTGGAGGGAGCCATTCTGGTTCATCTCTTAAATATGTAAGAAACCAACGCCAGAAATCAGCATTTTCATACATGCCGTCAAAAGGTGAACCATCTTCGTGTTCTAAATTCTTATTCATCGCGAAACCTGTATCGCCTATGACGACAATCTTGCCCTGTCCAAATCTCCGCATAACAATAATTGGAAGCTCATCAGGGCCATAAACTATTACATTAGCATTCGAGCCATTACACTCCACTGGCCAGCCTGCATGAAATCTTACATAGGCCATCCTTTCCCCTTTTCTCAGGAATGGAGCCTTAAAATGTCCCATGGGCAAAGGTTCTTGAAAATGTTTGACATTCCCAATATGGAAATCGAACTCTGAAAGGAGGCGAGCACTTCCTTTAAGGTTTTCATATCCAACCATAGAAATGAAGATTCCACCGTTTTTAATAAATTTGTGGATAGCCTCTCGTTCGGAATTAGAAAATTCTCTATTCGGTGCAATGGAAACAAAGACTTCTGCCTGTTCAAGTCTCCGGGATGAAAATTCAGGGAGACTCAGTGTCAAATATCCATTCCGCATTAAGGTCATTATAAATCCCATCAGGCCATCCTCACGCCAGGATTCTTCACTATAAGCCTCTAAATGGGAGGAATCAATATAGGCAAGGTTATTATGTGTTTTACCTCGTCCATCAGGAAGTACCTCACCTACTTGATAACTTAGTTTAGTACAGAAGATTAAAGATGCACTGATGAAGATAGAGACAAGCACAAGAGACCAACCATTTCTGAATAATACCAATAAAGTTATCAGTCCTATCATGACTAACAGTTCTATTAACCCACGGCAGGGCCCCTGGGAAGTGGTAGAATGGTCAGCTAAATAACCAAGTAGACGGGAGGTGAACAAATGGGCACCTGGCGTAATTCCATTTACCCAGCTTGATGTATCACCAAAGACAATAATTTTTCCTTTTCCAATACTTTGTTCAGCTACCAAAGGCAAATCACCAAGTCTCTCCCCTGCGTTGTAGCGTCCATCACCCATCATAGCCATATCATCAATATTCTTCTTATTTCCCAGGTCAGCCCATCCCCACCGACCGACCAGGATTGGTTGTGCTGGCCAATGTATCTGAAGGGATGCACCTATGACTACGCCAAACTGGTTGCGGTCATCAGAAATTCCTGATGTGATTGGATGTGCCAGCGATTGATATGATTGCAGCCATCCACCTACGGCAAATGTAGCCGAATCAAACTGTACCCGCACAGCTATCGGTTTTAATACATCGTTGAATCGACTCCTTCCATCAGACTCAAGGACTGTATGTTCTCCAAGGATTAATAACCTTCCACCCTTGTTCACAAAATTCCAAATCCCTTGAAGTTGACCTTTAGACCAGAGTTCATTAGGATAAATAAGTACCAGAGCATTAGCATCCCTGATATCCTTCTCTGACAAATCAGGTGAGATTACACATCTTGCTCCAAGGCTTTCAATATAGTGGGGCAGCAGACCATACATACCAACCGACAGATGACCATACTCACCATGGACAGGTTTAAGCCAGTTCAAAAAACCTTTTTCATAGACAACAATCTTCTTTCCTTTTAACTCAGGTGCCTTCAAATAAAGTGTGCTTACTCCAACCAATATTATTCCTGATATTACTACACCAATTAAGGGTATCAGGCGAATCTTCTTATCTATTGGGGAGGAAGATATGGCCGACAGCACTGCGCATTTTAACCAGCGCAGGATTAATCCAGTAATTACCAGATGTATTATCCCAGCCAGTGCCGGTATGTTCCAGGGTAACATTGTGGTTATAAATGTAACCCATGAGCCGTTTGTCTCAGGAGAAGAATGAGGGAGTAAGCCCTGTATCTTCGGCACAAATGCTAATATAATAAGATAAAGCAGATGTCCGGCAATAATAGCTACTGCGGCATAAATTGCCTGTCTGTGTCGTAATGACTGGTTGGTAAATAGCCAGAGCAGGTAAAAGGCAATTATGAGGACCAAAAAGTCTAGCCCGGCAAATGTAGCTCCAACCCATAGTGATTGACCCGTTATACACCCTACGAGCCATCCTATAAACCCACCTATTGAATCAGCCATGAGCCAGACTAATGGAATTGAGGTACATAACAGCCGGTAAATACCCAAAATTACTATAGCCATTGCCGCTGAGAGAATAATCTCCTTACTCACACCTGATTGACTACTACCAATAATTGCTAATACCAGAGATACTGCCAATAGATTAACTACCGGCAATGTAGACGAGGTCATTGCCATGGCTATTACTGCACCTATCAGGAGGATAATTCTCCATTTCCATCCTGAATTAGCCCAGACGGCAATTATTGCCATCCCTAATGTTAACCAGGTCATTACATGGCGAAGTGGATGGGCTAATAAGCCTATTGTCCCTGCCGCTATCCACGCACCAGCAAAACCGGCTAAAATAACCATAATTGTTCCTAAAGGTAGGGTGATGGACAAATTAGCTCCTTCACCTTTATGCTCTTGCTCTAAATGATGTTCTTCTATCTTGCTCTCCTCTCTTTTTTCTGTAAGCGTTCAGGTAGTGTTCGAAAAGAAGATAAATCATTGCAAATTGCAAATTTTAAATTTAAAAATATAAAAAATATTAATCCAATAAATTATTATTTCTTCTCTAAGTTCAGTTTTGAGCCTTCCTTATAGATACAGCGACTTAAGTTCTACCCCAACATACATCACTCTATCTACAAGTTTGCTCAAACCTTCGGCCTCTTTACTCGGTTCACTCTGGGACCTTACCGACTCCTGTGTTAATAGCCCTCTTGAGGCAATCACAGGCAGATTCCCCCTTTCTTGAAGCCGCCTACGCCCAGAGACCCTTTGCTCTGATAGAGTTATGTTGTTCCTATCGTCATCGCTACTATGTAGTGTAGTGCACCCCCAAAGTCAAGACAATTTTTATGGAATTTCAAGAGAGAGTTTATGAGACCGTTTAAAATTTGTGACTTATCTCTCAAAGGGCTAATTCTCTAATGTTTTTCAAGGGGTTATCCACAATCCCTTTTATTTAAGCCACTTTTTTCATCCCCAAAAGGCTCTCCTATTCTTCCAGAGAGATTTTTCTTCCTATAATGGGTTCTATCTCCCTGAGAAGTATCTTTACTTGATTTACTGAATATTCAAGGTTATTAGGGATTGATAATGTATAAGTTTCATAGCGCATATCATATAATGATGGCGTCCACCTGGCTCTGGTGGATTAAAGCCTATCTTGCTTAACTTCTTGATAAAATCCCTTCGCTTTATTGGAATCCATCTATCCACTGACAGCAACCTCTTCGAAACACGGTATCCCTTTATTTATGTTAATATTTCCTATTAGGGGTAATTGGTCGCCGTGTCGTATTTTAACTATTAGCCACCCTTCCAGAACAGATCTCAATTCTTGTTCACATTCATAAAGCGTTTCCCCAAAGGCAATAGTTCCAGGGCAACAGGGAATCTTTGCACAAAAGCTGCTATCTTCTAACTTATCATAGAAGGCACTCTTCAACGCCTCATTTATGTATTCTGTAAGCATATTACACATTACCTCCTGAGAGATTATTTATGAGTAGGAATAAACTTAAAGCATTGCAAGTTTTTCCTTTAATGGGGACTTTTTTTTTGCATCCCTTATTTTTCTTTACTAAACCATCAACTATGGTTTAAGTATAGCATAAAAAAGGGGGAAATGTCTATAATTTTTTTCTTCTTTCTTCAATTTAGACATTAGATCATAGACATCAGACATTAGACTTAAGAGAGAAAAATGGGCAGAGATTATACAAAAATAAAAGGATGGCAATTATAAAAGGGCTGATTTCTTACATAGAAAAGTCTGATGTCTAAAGTCTGAAGTCTAATGTCTGAATTAAAGAACATAAAAGGTGAGGAAAATACTCCCCAGTTTGTTAGTACCTCTAAATAAATATCTTAGAGATTATTTTAAGTTGTCTCAATAATCTTTTAAGGAGACAATTCCCCAATATATAATTTAATCTCCAACATAATAATTAATCCTACTATTTACTAACCCTTGTTAAATCAATCACTTAAGAAAAATCCTTATTCTCTTTTAAACTTTGGCACACTTTTTGCTACTTAAATTAATGGGAGGTAAAAATAAAAAAGACAGGAGATGAAGATAAAATGAAAAGGATATTAGTTGTAGACGATAATAAACTTATCAGACGGGCATTAAGAGAAGCCATCAATCGTGAAGATTTTGAGGTTTTAGAAGGAGAAAATGGCAAGCAGGCTTTACAAAAGTTTGAAGAAAATCATCTTGATTTACTTGTCATGGATATAAAAATGCCTGATACAGATGGGATGGAGGTATTAAGAAAAATACGGGTGGTAAATAAAGAATTACCAATAATAATAATTACGGCATATAAATGTTTAGAAAAAGACCCGGAGATAGTATTAGGTAATGTCTCAGCTTTTATGACCAAACCAATAGATATTGAAGCGTTAAGGGCAAAGGTAACAGAAATATTAGGGAAATGATGGACTCCAAAAGTTTAGGGATAATTTACATTAAGGGGGTGAATTAAAATGATTACGCAAGCTAATGACATAGTATATGAACATCATTATGATAAATATTTCCAGTCTGAGGTGTGGCAAAAATTACCTATAGGAACTAAAATTCCTGATTTCCTTAATACTCAACCATTAAATTTAAATGGTGGAATAAAGTCAATAGAGCGAGTTTTAGTAGTTGAAGATGAGCATAATATCCGCATGGCATTTACAGAAACATTATATCGGGAAGGATATGTAGTCTACTCCGCAGAGACAGGCAAAAAGGCATTAGAATGCATAAGAAATTATCGACTGGACCTAGTAGTTTTAGACATAAAGATGCCAGATATAAATGGAATAGAAATACTTAAACGAATAAGAAATGAAGATAAAAATCTACCAGTGATTATCTCCAGCGCATACAGAGGATTTAAACAAGACCCAGAAATTGCCCTCGGAAATGTCTCCAGCTTTATGATTAAACCAATTGACTTGAATGAGTTAACACAAAAGGTTAAAAAAGCCTTAGAAAAAAGGGGATGATTAAAATGAATAAGATTTCTATGATAAACCTGGATATTAAACTAAAAGAAATTAATGGCATCCCACGAAGATGTTATTACATTGATTATGTAGAATATGACGCAGAGAAATTAGTAGAGTCATTCAAAGATAAAAAAGCCGTAGTTGAAACTCTTAAATCAAAGAAACTAAATGAGGGTAAGGAAAGTGTTAAGTTAGGGTAGAGAGGATTAAAAAATGCTCAAATGAAATCCCCATTAGGGAAAGTAAAAGTTTAAATAATTTTATCATAGAGAAAATGGAGCTGATAAGTTCTCTCTACCCACTTCTTGAGTATAGGAAGGTAACTAAAGATAGGAGATGATAACAATGAGTACTTATAAAGCAAACATATTTCAGATTAAACTTATTCGAGAATCTGGCTTAGAGCCCTATGATTGGATTACTAAGTATGCCAGGAGATTTAGAGAAATAGTAAATAACGGTATTGAGGAATATGAAAAAATTCATTCCCTCATATACCTTCAATATAAACAAAGGGGATGATAAAAATGAGTACAAAGTCAGCAATTTGGTTACTGAGATTAGGAATGTTTTTAGTAATACTTAATATGATAATGGTGAGTATTAAATGAATTATTAGTAAAAGGAATCTAAAGTTATACTTAAAAAAATCTTTTAGACTTCTGTAAAATGAGAAATGTGAGGAAAGATATGCCACAAAGTCACTAAGACACAAAATTCCACAAAAGGAAATTTTAGTGAAATTTAGAGCCTTTGTGTCTTTGTGGCTAAAAGAATGTGTATAAAGGAATAAGGTCAGAGTATGGAGGAAAAGTCAAGAAAAACAATTTCATGATTTACTGAAATATCAATAAGTTATGAATTTTGCAGAAGGTTTTAAGTTACTATAGACTTCTGCAAAATGAGAAAAAAAAT
>SBAY01000261.1 GCA_005239945.1 Nitrospira sp. | reverse complement strand
CTTCTACATTCTACATTCAATATTCTACATTCAATATTTTGTAATCATTCATGCAAAGAGTTGTCCCTACTACTGAAAACAATCTTGAAGAGGCAGTAGAATGATAAAGGGAATAGAGTGGAAAGGGGTTGAGTGAAGATGAAGAATTTCTTTGAATCCTCTTCCCCTGAAGCTGGTTTATTTGGAAATAGCACACGGATGTTACGAATTGGAAACAATTTAACAACTCGCTCCAGCCGATTAGCGACAAAGCGTTAGTTATGACAAGTTACAATTCGAGATTCAGTAATAATTTTATGGACCGGAATATCACAGTCTGTAGCCGGAATTCGAGTAACAATTTGCAAATCATAGGCTAAACCAATAAAAGGAAGACCAACCATTTTACTTAATAAATTATCGTAATAGCCTCTTCCAAAACCAATGCGGTTACCGTTTTCATCAAAGGCTATTCCCGGCACCACAACTAATTCTAACTCGGATAAATCCACTTGCCTTCGATATTCAGATTTAGGCTCTAAAATTCCGAATTTACCTATTCCCATTTCCTGAGCAAAATCCTTTATTTCACAAAGGGATAGGGTTTTTTCACTTTCGACAACAGGCACAACTATTCTTTTACCAAGTTGAAGTGCCTCCTTAATCATTTCATGTGTCGATACTTCATTTTTGAATGAGACATAAAAACAGACGCAGATTGCCTTTTTAAATTCTACCATATTAAAAAGTTTTTGTTTAATCTGGAGACTTTTGGCTGTTATTTGTTGGGGAGTCAATAAATTTCGTTTAGCTAAAATTGCCTTTCTTAATTCTGCCTTCATTTTTCCCCTTTCACTATTGATTGAATTTCCTGGAATAAAGTTTCTACCATATCTTCCTCGGCCACCTTTTTTATTATTTCCCCCTTTTTAAATATCAATCCTACCCCTTTACCACCGGCAAGACCAATATCTGCCTCAGCTGCTTCGCCTGGTCCATTGACCACACAACCCATGATAGCAATTTTAAATGGGAACAGATTATTTAAAACCTGGAAATGGGAAAGTTTTTCTTCTACCGCAGTAACCACCTTAATCAGATCTATTTCACACCTGCCACAGGTCGGGCAGGAAATTAATTCATACGCCGTATGCCGCAATTTTAATGCCTTGAGAATCTCATAACCAACCTTTACCTCCTCTACCGGGTCCGCGGTGAGAGAAACTCTAATTGTGTCCCCTATTCCCTGGGCAAGTAAGACACCAATCCCAACGGCAGATTTTATTCCCCCGGACCAGGGAAGACCTGCCTCAGTAATTCCAAGATGAAATGGATAATCCACTTTAGTTGCCATTAATTGATACGCTTCAATGGTCATTGGCACATCAGTAGCTTTCAAGGAAATAATAATATCAAAGAATCCCATGTCCTCCAGAATTTTTATATGCCCTAAGGTTGACTCAACTAATCCTGCTGCAGTAGGTTTACCAAACTTTTTTTTGTCAATAGAGCCGGAATTAACCCCAATACGAATAGGGATATTTCGTTCCTTTGCCTTGCCTACTATCTGAGCAACCTTATCCCTTTCTTTAATATTTCCCGGATTAATTCTTAATTTATCCACCCCTTGTTCAATCGCCTCTAATGCCAGACGATAATCAAAATGAATATCTGCTACCAGAGGGATGTTAATCTGTTTTTTAATTGCCCCTAACGCCTTAGCCGCTGTCATATCTGGCACCGCTACCCTGATAATTTCACAACCTGCTTTTTCAAGCCGATTAATCTGGTTTACCGTTATTTCAATATCCCTGGTATCGGTTTTAGTCATTGATTGCACTGAAATAGGTGCATCTTGACCAGTTGTTAGATTACCTATTTTGATAGCTTTTGAATATCTCCGATTCATGGTCTTTATTCCAATCCTTGCTTTTAGTATATCTGATAAAAGGCTAAATGTCAATTAAATTGTGAAAAATCAGGGTAACCGTTCAGTTATCAGTGGGGTAAACATAGATAGATTTTTTAACGCAGAGTGCACAGAGGTCTCGCAGAGTTCGCAGAGATTGAGATTTTTCTTTATTTTTCTCTGTATCCTCTGCGGATTCTCTGCGACCTCTGTGGTGAATTTAGTTATTCTCAGATACTATCTAATTTCCTTGCTTTTTATCCTGTTTTGTGATATTATTTTTAGTGGTTAAAAAAATGATGACATTAAAATCTAAACTTAGCAATTTGCCTAAAGAACCCGGGGTATATCTATTTAAAGATACCGCTGGTAGGATAATCTATATTGGTAAAGCCGTTTCACTGTCTCAGCGAATAAAATCATATTTTCAAAACAGGCCTGCTTTGCCAAAAAATCTGATGCTTATTTCTAAAATTGCTGATTTTGATTATATTGTTACTAATTCTGAGGTAGAGGCACTGATATTAGAGAACAATTTAATTAAAGCCCATAAACCCAGATATAATATTAATCTTCGGGATGACAAAACCTATCCCTTCGTTAAAATTACTACTCAGGAAGACTTCCCCAGGATTTTGACGACAAGAAGGATTATCGATGATGGGGCAAGGTATTTTGGCCCTTATGCCCACAGTGGTGATTTGCATAAAACATTAAAATTAATCAAGGAAATCTTTCAAATCCGGAGTTGTAAGTATAAACTTACCGGTAGTCAAAAACCTACGAGAGCCTGCCTTAATTATCATATCAAAAGATGTCTCGCTCCTTGTACAGGAAATATAAGCAAGGAGGAATATCAAAAGATAGTGGATGAAATCTGTCTGTTCTTAAACGGTAAAGTAAAGGAATTAATCATGGAATTGGAATTAAAAATGAAACAGAATGCCCAGGTTTTAAGATTTGAAAAAGCGGCTATGATTCGTGACCAGATTCAAGCACTACAAAATATAATGACCAAACAACGGGTTGTCTCTTTATCCAAAGTAGATCAGGATATCTTTGGTATAAGCGAAACAAATCAGCACTCTCAATCTTGTGTGGTCGTTTTTTTAATCAGGGATGGAAGATTGATTGGTGAGGAACATCATTTTCTGAAAACAGGGTTAAAAGAATCCTTAAATGAATGCATAACTGCCTTTGTAAAACAATATTATGCTCAAAAAACATCTCTTCCCCAGGAACTAATTTTACCGTGCACAATGGCTGAACAAGGAGTAATTAAGCAGTGGTTAGAAGAAAAAGGTGGAGCAAGGATTAAAATCTGTGTTCCAAAGCGGGGTGAGAAAAAACACTTGATTGATTTAGCCTCAAAAAATGCAAACTTAAGCCTTTCTACTCAAAAAGCTCAAGAAAAGACAGAAATACTTGCTTTAATGCAAAATTATCTCAAACTACCGTTAATACCAACCCGAATTGAGGCATTTGACATATCCTGTCTATCTGGTAAAGATGCTGTTGGTTCTTTAGTGGTTTTTGAGGAGGGGAAACCTAAAAAGAGTGACTATCGACGATTTAAAATCAAAGGACCTGCCTTACCTAATGATGTAGGGATGTTAAAAGAGGTGGTTAACCGAAGGTATAGCCGATTACTAAGCGAAAAAAAACCACTGCCGGATTTAATCATAGTTGATGGTGGTAAGGCTCAATTAAATGCCGCCTGGAATGTCTTGCATTCTTTAGGAATACAAGATATACCGTTGATAAGTATGGTTAAACCCCAGGCTACAGGAGAAAATGATAGGATATTTACCTTGCATTCCTGTTTTACTCCGGAACATGATTTTCCTGTATTACATCTTCTGCAAGAAATTCGTGATGAAGCCCATCGCTTTGCCATCTTCTACCATCGGAAAATTAAAAGAAAGGGAACAGGAATTCCCTAACTTTTAACCATGGTTCAAAGGGATTTGAGAGGAGGGGAAAAACCTTTTGAAAGTGGTTTCAAAACACATGGGTTTTTCTCCTCAAACGATTATCTAAATTCTTACCGTAATTCCTTTAGCGTGTAGATATTGTTTTAATTGAGGGATGGATAGTTCACGATAATGGAAAAGAGAGGCGGCTAATGCCGCATCTGCCCCACCTAAGGTTAATACCTCGAAGAAATGCTCTAATTTACCTGCCCCACCTGAGGCAATAATGGGGATATTAATTGAATCTGACATAAATTTGGTCAACTCAAGGTCATAGCCATCTTTAGTGCCGTCGCGGTCCATACTGGTCAATAGAATTTCCCCGGCACCTAATTCTTCTACCTTTTTTGCCCATTGAAGGGCATCAAGGTCTGTGGGAGTGCGTCCACCATGAATATACACCTTCCAGAATTCCTGTGCCTGATAGCCAATAATAAGGTCACCTACTCCTTCGGTTCTAAAACCTGCTTTTATGTAATGTTTTTTGGCATCGATAGCCACGACAATACACTGGCTGCCAAATCGTTGTGCCGCCTCCTTGACAAAGGCAGGTCTATTTACGGCGGCGGTATTGATAGAAATTCTATCTGCTCCAGCCCGAAGTAATTGCTCGATATCCTCTAAAGTCCTTATCCCTCCACCAACGGTTAAGGGCATAAAGACAGCCTCTGCGGTTCTTTTGACCACATCAAGCATAATCTGGCGGTCTTCGTGAGAGGCAGTAATATCTAAAAAAACCAATTCATCCGCACCTTCCTGGTCATAGAAACAAGCCGCCTCTACCGGGTCCCCAGCATCACGAATATTAACGAAATTTACACCTTTGACTACCCTGCCTTTATCTACATCAAGACAGGGAATGATTCTTTTGGCTAACATGATTTCACCTTAATTAAAAATTAAAAGTTAAAAATTAAAAGTTAAAAATTAAGGAAATTAAAGATAACTTTTACCTTGATTTCCTTAACTTTTAACTTTTAACTTTTAATTTTTCCTCCAACATACCCAATTAATTTATAAACCAACGATGCGGCTAAGCATGAAGCCGCACAATGGGCATCACTCGGGGTTAATTCAACAACATCGAAACCAACTATTCTTTTTTGCGCACTTACTTTAGATAAAAGCTCAAGCAATGGATACCAACCCAATCCACCAGCTTCCGGAGTGCCCACAGCCGGCATAATCGAGGGGTCTAACACATCTAAATCTATAGTAACATAGATTTCGTCCCCTAAATTAGAAACTACTTCATCCATCCAGGCTTGCTGATTAATTATTTGGCGGGCATAAAATGGTTTCAAGTTGTTCTCTTTAATAAACTCCGCTTCCTCCTGACTCATACTGCGAATTCCTACCTGGGTAATTGGACATAACTCATATATCCGCCGCATAACAGCGGCATGGTTATATTTACTGCCCAGGTACTCATCTCGTAAATCTGCATGGGCATCTAACTGCAAGACCGTCAGCCTCGGATATTTTTCTTTTAAGGCACGCACCATTCCTGAACTTAAGGAATGTTCTCCACCTAACATAACCGGGAATTTACCCAATCGAATCAATTCTCGACCTACCTCATAAACCCGTTCAACCATTGCCTCAGGACCAGACAGAACCGGCTCAAGCTCACCAAGTGTATGAATACTGACTTCCTTATAAATCTCTTTTCCCAGTTCGATATCGTATAATTCAAAATTTCGGGAGGCAGAGATTATTGCTTGCGGACCTTCACGGGTTCCGGCTTTAAATGAGGTAGTAGAATCATAAGGCACCGGAATGACAATTACCTTCGATGCCTCAAATTCCGAGTTTTCGACTGGTAGACTTCCAAAATTGGATGGCAAGAAAAATTCTTTATTCATGGAGATATTTCATAGCCTCGATTATAGAATACCACTCTAAATTAAAAGCATTAACTGGTTGATATTATACCTTATCCTAAATCGATTTGTCAACCAAAATTTTTTGTAATGTATTACACAGGGGCAAACATTTTTATTGACATAGGATAAATTTTGTGGTAAGATATTCCTCCGAATGAGCAAATACCCAAAATATCCCAAAAGTAAATTTCTATCAGTATATTCTGACTCTGATAGTAGCACTTATTGATGTTTTCTTGTTATAATGGGATTAAGTATAATCATAATTTATGATGCAATGGGATATAACTATGAAAAAGATAATATGGGTAGTATTAATCTTATTAGCCTCAATAGGTCTATGTTTGGCTCAGCAAGAGCAAGATATTCAGACTCACACTGAAGACTTTTACACCTCTTATTTACTTCAGCAGGGGTTTTCTTACTATCAAATGCAGAATTACAAAGAAGCTATATCTTACTTTGAGCAAGTCTATCAATCAGACCCGGATAATGAACAGTTGAAGAAGGCTCTTTCTGCCTGTTATTTTCAATTAGCTGCTCAATTTTATAAAAAAAACAACCTGCCCCAGTCAAAAAAGTATTTCTTCTCCGCCCTCAATTACTACCCTCTATTTGAGATATATCAGAACCTGGCTCTGGTTTTAGTTAAATTAAAAGAGTATAATAAAGCTGAAGAAATAGCCCAAAAAGGATTAAAAATTAAACCTGATTCTAAAGAGCTATTATTAATATTAGTAGAATGCTATCAACAAGAAAAAGACCATAAGAAGATGCTTGATATATTCCAAAAGTTACATCAATATTATCCTGATGACTTAGAGATAGCCTTAAATTTGGGAGTTTTGTATAGGATAAACCGCCAGGCACATAATGCTATGGAATTATATAGAAAATTAAAAACACAATACCCTCAAGAAAGACGGATATATGAGTGCATGGCAGAGATACAATCGTCAGGCTTTAAATATAAAGAAGCAAGGGAAACTTATGAAGAATTAGTCAAATACTACCCAAATGATACCAGTATTCTCTTTAAGATTGCAAAGTTTTATACTTTAGAGAAAAAATACGAAGAAGCAAGAACTACTTACAGAGATATACTCAAACTAAAAGAAGGGGACTTAGATGCTTATAGAGGAATAGTAGAGACTTATGAAAAACAAAAAGATATAGATTCAGCAGTAGTTGTATTTAAAGAGGCGATGGACAAAAATAAAGATAGCTTGATTATACTAAAGGAGCTTGGTCGGCTATACGAAGAAAAAGGCTCAATCACTCAGGCAGAAATAACCTATAAAAAAATGATTGATATAAAAGATGACGAACCGTATGCATATATAAAATTGGGGCTGTTATCTGAAGAAAAAGATAAGGCAACTGCCACTACCTATTTTAATAAAGCTTGTGAACTGAAGGCATCTGTCCCTTTGCCATATTATAAATTAGCCATATCTTATAAAAATGACAAAGATAATAATGATGCTTTGTATTATACCAAGATTGCCATTGAGAAGGCATTGAAGCAAATAAAGGAGATAAAGGGCAGCTTATTGGTAAGGTTCAAAGGGATTGGTGAGGGGAATATAAATTTTACCGAACTGGCAGAATTATCTGCAGCGGCCAAGGAATTAGAAGAACCACAGAAAATTTTAGAAGAAAGCCTGGTGCTTCTAATAGAACTGCGTGATAAGGAAGAAGGATTGCTTCTTGCTGACCTAAAAGAATTTTTAGAAGACTACCGCCACTCAGAATCACTTCTTGGTGAGGTGGCTAAAATATACCAGGATAAAAAAGACTATAACACTGCTTTAGTTTTCCTGGAAAAGGCTGTAGAATCGAATAAAGACAAAAAGGAGCCGTATTTGAATATAGCCATCTGCTATGAAAACCTGGGCAAAGAAAATGAGGCGGTTAACTCATATAAGCGGATAATTGAGTTAGATAAGACCTGTAATTCTGCTTATGAAGGATTAATTAGAATATATAAAAAGCAAGGACGGCTGAATGAACTGGTATCGCAATGGCAAAAGATGACTAATGTGATTGATAATCCTATGATGAAAGAATATCTGGAGAAGATAAAGCAGAATTCGGGAAATGAGCCTAAAATGTAAAATGTTTTTTTAAAAAAATATCTTTTTTTAGTTGACAAAAAGGTAAGATTAGTGTAATATAAAAAATATCGACCTGTGAAATAGAAAAACGGTTCACTTTAGTGTAGAAAATTGCGGTTGAAAGATGGAGTTGAAATTAGAAATTGGAAATTGGAGAAAGAATCAAGACCTAATTTCCAATTTCCAACATAAATCACAGGAAAACGGTAAAAAGAACCTTCTGTGATAAACCTATTTCACAGGTCGAAAAATATCGTAACTATTTAGAGAAAACAAAAGGATATTTAAAAACACGGTTGGCCCCGAGTTATTGAGAATAGCTCCCAGATGATTGACTTTATTTTCTTGACAATATCAGGAGAGTAAAAAAATGAGACAGGTTTTGAAATCAGTCTTAGTCGTCGCAGGTTTATTTGGGCATCTTTATTTTCCTGTTGCCAGTTTAGAAGCCTCTGCTATAAGTAAACTGGCGG